>JAEUAF010000025.1 GCA_019695485.1 Sorangium sp. | reverse complement strand
ACGAGATGCCGTTCTCGGTGATGACGATCGGCTTCTTGTAGCGCTCGAAGAAGAAGCGCGGCCCCCAGTACGCCGCGCTGGGCGTGACGGCCCACTCGAAGGCCGTGATTGGGTGCCCGACCGGGTGGGGCACCACCTCGGGCCCATTCGCGCCTGCGCGCACGGGTGTGCCCTGGTAGATGTTGGACCCGAAGAAATCGAGCGGTTGCGAGATGACCTCCAGATCGCCCGCGTGGACGCGCGGCGCTTGGCTCCCGTAAAGTCGCAGGCCATCTTCCGGATAGCGACCGAGAAAGACCGGATCCATCCACCACGTGTTGGTCCAGGCGGTTTCGCCCCACACGCTGAAGGTGCGCGTGCGCGCTGCCTCCACGTCTTCAGGGCGTTCGGTCGCGGGTAATTGTGGCAGCCCGACCGGCGCAAAGCCTACGACAGACGGACGCTTGCTCTCAGCGCGGATGACTTGCACTGCACGGCCGTGAGCCAAGAGTGCGTGGTGTCCGGCGAGTAACACTTCTGCAAAACGTAGCCGATCGCCCGGCGCATGGCGGCCCTCGTGATGCCCGGCACCGATGAAGACTTGCGGCTCATTCAACGTCATCCAATGAGTGACGCGGTCCGACAGCTTGCGCACGATATGGCTCGTGTACTCCGCGAACCATTCGGCGCTGTCCCGATTGAGCCAACCGCCGCGGTGGTAAAGGGCGAGTGGGAAGTCCCAATGGAACAGGGTGACCCACGGCGCAATGCCGGCTGCGAGGAGTTCATCCACCAAGCGATCGTAGAAGGCGAGGCCCGCGTCGCTCACTTTGCCCACACCTTCGGGCAACACGCGCGGCCAACTGATGCTGAGTCGATAGGCGCCGAGGCCGATCTGCTTCATCAACGCGACGTCTTCGCGGTAGCGATGATAGTGGTCGCACGCCACGCTGCCGCTTTGTCCCGACCAGACCATCCCCGGTTTGTCGCAGAACATGTCCCAGGTCGAGGGCCCTTTGCCGTCATCGGTGGCCGCGCCTTCGATTTGGTAGGAGGCGGCCGCGGCGCCCCAAACGAACCCTTTGGGAAATGTCGTGTCACTCATGTGGGGGACCCACGCTAGCACGCGGCTGGTCTTTGCTGAGCGGGCTCGCCGCGCGATTTTGCGCGAGTTTGCGCCAGAAAGCGCGATCAGGTCGTTAGGGCGAGCGGCGCCCCGAGGGAGCGAGCCAAGCTCTGCTAGCGTCGCGAGTCAGATACGTTGATGTTACGCGTTTTGGCTCCGCTTCTGGTCGTTCGTTCTCAAGCCCGAGCGCTGTGCGTGGCGCTGGCCCTCGTCGGTTGCGCGGCGACCCCGCCGAAGTCGCCCGACGATGAAGACGCGCCGAGTGCCGCGCGCTCGTCCGACCCCGCGTACCGCGCGGACATTCAGCTGATCTGCGACGTCGACGGGTTGGCACAGGTGGACTCGCGCGACCCGCTCGAGGCGCCCCGCCAGCGTGACGCTTACTGGCTCGATCACGTGACGCAGCCCGACGCGATTTACTTTCTGACCGTGTTCCGCAGCAAGGCCGACGCCGAGCGCCTCTCGATGCTGACCGACGAGGCGGCGTTGTTGAAGTTGCCGCGCTGTCCGCTGGTGGCGGCGCTGCAGAGCGGGGCGTGACTCAGTGCGCCGACGAAGCGCAGTCGGCGTCGACGAAGTGCACTCGGCGGCTCGCTACGAGCTCAACAAGGCTTCGACGCTCTCCTGCACCGGAGCGCGGCCTGCGATGAAGTCGGCCACGCGCGCGTCTTTCGAGGCCTGAAACTCATCCACACTGCCGACGCAAATGATGCGACCGCTGTGCACCATCGCGACGCGATCGCTGATCTGGAAGACGCTCTTCATGTCGTGAGTCACCACGATACTCGTGATGTGAAGCTTCTCTTGCAGACCCGTGATGAGGTGGTTGACGCGCGCCGTGTTGATCGGATCGAGCCCCGTGGTTGGCTCGTCATACAGTAAGACTTCCGGCTGAACCGCGATGGCGCGCGCCAAACCAACCCGCTTGCGCATGCCGCCGGAGAGATCCGAGGGCCGCATGAGTTCGATGCCGGGTAAGCCCACCAGCCCGAGCGCCCAGGCGACGCGCTCCTCGCGCTGCGTGCTGTTCATGGTCGCGCGGAAGTGCTCTTCGAGGCCGTAGGCCACGTTTTCGCCGACAGTGAGCGAATCGAATAGCGCGGCGCCCTGAAACAGCATGGCGATGCGCTGCCGCACCAGCGACAGCTCCGACTCCTTCATGCCCGTCACGTCCTGCCCGTCGAAGCTGATGTTTCCGCTGTCGGCCCGTAACAGACCGATCAGCATCTTCAACATCACGCTCTTGCCGACGCCGGACCCGCCGACGATGGTGAGCACCTCGCCGCGAAACACGTCGAGATCGAGCCCCGCGTAGACGACCTTCTGACCGAAGGCCTTTCTGACTTTTCGAAAGCTAATCAGCGGATCGGGCATGGGGGCCGAGCCCACTATACCCCGGCCGTTCAGAAAATCCGCTCGACGAACAGCTCGACCGCGTCGCCGCCTCGGTAGCGATCGCGCCGCAGTCGCCCCGAAACCGTGATGCGCTCGCCCAGGGATTCTGCGCGGTCCCCCAGCGAAATCCCAAACCCGGAGAGTCGACGCCCGCGTTCGAGCTCGAGCTCGAGTTTCAAGTGGCCACCGCCCACCGGCCGCGCCAGCAGCAGTTTGGCGTGGACGATCAACGAGGGGGCCGGGTTCGTGAGGCCGCACGGCTCGAGCGTCGCCAGATCTTGCAGAACCCGCGACGGATCGTCTTCGTTCGACAGCCAGCACAAGTTCTGATTGGCGTCGTTGACGGGCGCGCTCGCAGGCGCCGTCTGGACCACGGCGGCCTCGAAGGCTTCGCGGAACTCGGGCAAGCGCGCGAGCTTGAGCTCTGCCCCCGCCGCAGCCTGATGACCGCCGAAGCGCAGCAGCGAATCGACGCACAAGGACAGGGCGTCGTGCAGCCGCGCACCTGCCGGGCCGCGCACGGAGGCTCGGCCATGGCCGTCGTGGAAACCGACGACGACGACGGGGCGTTGATAGCGCTCCGCAAGGCGCCCCGCGACGATGCCGACGATGCCGTGGTTCCAGCCCTCGCGCCCGATCACGATCGCGGCGCGTTGATCGTAGCCGTCGCGTTCAATCTCGGCGAGCGCCTCTGCTTGCATCGTCTCTTGGATCGCTTTGCGCTCGGTCGAAAGCTGTTCGAGACGCGCCGCCAAGAGCTCCGCAGCGGCCGCGTTCGGCGCCAACATCAGCTCGAGTGCCGCATCGGCCGCACCCAACCGACCCGGCGCGTTCAAGCGCGGCGCTAGCCGAAACGAGATGTCTTCCGCGGACGGCGCCGAGCCCGGTTCCAGCTTGGCGAGCTGCATCAACGCGGCCAGCCCGGGGCGCTTCGGTTCCGCCAACGCTTGCAGTCCGGCGCGCACGAGCGCGCGGTTGTCGCCGTCGAGCGGTGCTACGTCGGCGATCGTGCCAATGGCTACCAAGTCGAGCCACGTGCGCAGATCGAGCTTCTTGCCGAGCGCCGTGCGCAACGCGCCTCCGAGTGAGAGCACGAGCCCGCACGAAGCCAACCCCTTGTACGCGAAGCCGCAGTCGGGGCGGTTCGGGTTCAGGAATGCCAGTGCGGGCAATGGCTCCGGCGGCACCAAGTGGTGGTCGACCACGATGCAATCGATGCCCCTCCGAACGAGTTCCGCGAGCGTTGGGTGATCCGACGAGCCGCAATCACAGGTGACCACCAGGCCCGGTTTGACCGCGAGCACGCGCTCGAGCGCTGCCGGCGAGAGCCCATATCCGCCGTCGAAGCGGCTCGCGACGAGCGGCGTCACGTCGCCGCCGAGCGTGCGCAAGATCTCGGTGAGAATGGCCGCGGAGGTCATGCCGTCGCAGTCGTAGTCGCCAAAAACCGCGATTCGCTCGCGCTTCTGCACCGCGCGCGCCAAGCGATCCGCCGCGGCGAGCCGGTCGACCATTTGGTCCGGCGCCGTCAAACCGGCGAGCTTGGGATTCAAAAAGCGTTCGACCGCGCTCGCTTCCGCGAAGCCCCGCCGGTGGAGCCATTCTCCCACCGTGATGCTGATACCGAGCTCAGCCGCCAGGCGTCGTCCGGCTTCACCTGGTAGCGGGACCGCCACATTCGGCGCCGCGCACTCGCTGACGGCGATCGGTCTAACAGGCTCGGCCACACCCGGTTCGACCACTGTGCTCCGACAGCGTCAATCGAGTTTCAACTGAAGTCCAAGCACGATCACGGCCTGCCTGCCCGTTCGGCGCTCGAACGCCGCGCTAGTTCAACGTGCGGCCGTCGACCTTCGGCGGCTCGAGTGGGCGGGCCACGAAGATCCAACGGGGCCGGCCATCGGGGCCGGTCACGCGCACGTGCTCTTCGGGTAGCGCACGCAAAGTGACCGTCGCTTCGTTCTCGCTGCCGTCGATGTCGACCAGCGACATCGAGCCGAGCACCTGCAGCGCGCGCAGCACTTCAGCGCGCGGCCCGTGTGTCAAAAGCTTCGACAGCAGCACGCTGCGCTCGAAGCTGAACACGTCGAGCAACGCCTCGGCTCGCCGATAGACCGCGCGCTGCGCGGGACTCAGGTCCAACCAAAGCTCGTCGGGCAACGCTAGCGGCCGGCGGCTGTCCACGCTGGCGCCTTCAGGCTGTGACGAGTGCATTCAGGGAAAGTAAACATCCATGCCCTGCTGTCAACTCGCACCCCGCGTTTCCTCGGCGCCGCGAGCTCAATCTGGGCTCTGGTAGTGCACGAGGGCGCGTCAGGCCGCGGCAGCTGCGCTCTTACCGACGCCGCTGCCTTTGCCATTCGTGCCGCCGATCCGCTGAAACAAGACTTTGTCGAGCCACTCGGTGAGTGGGAGTGCGACATAGATCGACGAGTAGGTGCCGAGCACCATGCCGACCGTCAGAGACAGCGCGAACTCCCTCAGGGTGCCCGTGCCCCACACGAAGAACGCCAGCACGCTGATCTGCACCGTGGTGTTGGTGAGTAGCGTTCGCCCGAGCATCTCCGACGTGCTCACGTTGATGAGGTGTCGGAATGAGGCGCCACGTAGCTTGCCCAGGTTCTCGCGCACCCGGTCGTAGATGACGACGGTGTCGTTCACCGAATAGCCAACGATGGTGAGCGCGGAGGCGACCGTGGTGAGATTGATCTCCTGACCTAGCAAAATCAGGATTCCAACCATGCCAAGCGCGTCGTGCACCAACGCCACCACGCCACCCGGCGCGAAGCGCAGATCGAAGCGAAACGCCACGTAGGCCATGATGAACACGATCGAAATCGCGATGCTCTTCACGGCGCTGTCGCGCAGCTGAGCTCCGGCGCGGGGCCCGATCCACTCGGAGCGCAGCGGCTGATCCGGCGCCTTTTTGCCCAGGGCTTGCTTGAGCCCAGCCACCAACTGATCGCCCTTGCTCATCAGCTGTAGCTCGATCTTGTGATCACGCGCGTTCTGCACGAACGGGTTGTTGCCGCCTGGGCGCAAGCGAATGCCCTTCACGGACTCGGTGCGCGTGCGCACCCAGTCGAGACTCGGACTTTCGCGGAAGCGCGCGGTGATCTTGTCGCCGCCAGGACTGAACTTCACCTCGGTGGCGCGTGCCGCTTCGGGGCATTCGCTAGTAGGGAGGCCCGGCGTGAGGCAGAGCGCGCGCTCGACTTGGGCCTGCGTCTCGAGGCTCAGCGTCGACACTTCCTGGACGCGAATCAGGTAGTGATTCTTTTGCTTGCCGTCTTCGACCTTGACCACGTCGGGCGTCGAAAAGCCGGCTTGCTCGACGGCCTTGCGCACTTCGGCTGCGCTCACGACGTCGTTGAACGCGACCTCGAGCTCGGTGCCGCCCTTGAAGTCGGTCCCGAACTTCGGCTGAATCCCCGGCACTTTGCCGAGGATCAGGAAGAGCGAGAACACCGTCAGGAAGAGGCTCAGCGCGATGAAATAGCGCCGAACCTTCATGAAGTCGTACACCTTGTGATTGGCGAAGAGATGCATGGAAAATCCCGTGTCGTTGGCGTGCGCGGGGCTGGTTCAGCCCATGTCCAGGCGGCCCTGGCGACCGAGGAATCGGATCCACGCCTCGAAGAACAAGCGAGTGACGACGACGCCCGTGAAGATGTTGCAGATGATGCCGACGATCAGCGTCACCGCGAAGCCGCGCAGCGGCCCGGTTCCGTATTGGGCCAGCACGATGCCCGAGATGACGGTGGTGATGTGGCCGTCGATGATGGCGCTGAAGGCGCGCCGATAGCCGATGTCGACCGCGGCACGCGCGCTCTTGCCGAGCGCCATTTCCTCGCGGATGCGTTCGTTGATGAGCACGTTGCTGTCGACGGCCATACCGACTGTGAGCGTGAGGCCGGCGATGCCAGGCAGCGTCATCGATGCGCCGAAGGTGCACAGAATCGCGAGCTGCAGGAACAAGTTCAGCAGCACCGCGAAGTCGGCGATCATGCCGGCTCGCTGGTAGTAGATGACCATGAAGAGCAGCACGAGCGCGCTGCCGCCGAGGGCGCCTTGCACGCCGAGCTCGATCGCATCGCGGCCGAGAGTCGGGCCAATGCGCTGCTCGTTGGATGGCGAAATCGGCGCGGGGAGCGCGCCAGAGCGCAGCACCAGCTCGAGCTTGCGCGAGTCCCGCAGCTGAATTTCCGGATCTCCCGAGCCCATCGTGATTTGGGCGTGCCCACCGGCGATTTTGCCCTGAATCACCGGCGCGCTCTCGACCTTGCCGTCGAGGATGATGGCGAAGCGGCGTTTGACGTTGGCGCCCGTGATGAGCTAGAACGCGCGGCCACCTTGATCGGTGAAGGTCAGCGCTACGTGCCAGCCGCCCATGCTGCCCTGCGATTGGTCGGGCTGGGCGAGCGCGTCACGGATCATGTCGCCGGTGATCTCCGCGCGGCTCTTCAGGAAGAACGTGCGGTAGCCGGACTCCTCTTGCTTCTGCGTGACCTCGTCGACGGTGCGATACTCGACCTCGAAGCCGACCTCGCGATCGGGCGGAATTTCGAGGGTCGCGACCCACTCGCGCAGCCGTTGGTAGGTCTGCTGAATGGTCTCTTTCGGGCCCTTCTTGAGGAAGGCGTAGGTGTTCTGGCGCGTCGTCACCTCGCCGTCGGCGTTCTTACCGACGGGGGCCGACTCGCCGTAGAACTCGAGCCCTTCAGGCAGCGTCTCTTCTTTGGCTGACGAGCGGATTTGACCGAAGAAGTCGGTGTCGTCGTCGAGCAGCTTGAACTCGAGGCGCGCGGTCTGACTGATGATTTCGCGGATGTTCGCGAAGCTCTTCTCGTCGGAGCCCGGCACCTCGATGATGATGTCTTCGTCGCGCGTCGAGATCGCCGCTTCGCGCAAGCCGAGCTCATCGACACGACGGTGAATGATCTCGCGGGCTTGGCCTACGGCGCGCTCGCGGATTTGGCTCTCGACCGCGGTGCGGATCTGAAAGTCGTAGCTGCGGCTGTCGGGGCTGCGTACGTACGACAGCTCGGCTCGGAAACGCTCGAGGAAGCGGTCGTCGAGCTTGGCGGGGTCTGTCCCCTCCTTCACGCGCAAGTGAATCGAATTGGCGGGGCGACGGGGCGCCTCGATTTCGACCTTCTCGCGCAGCTTCTTGAAGACTTCTTCGGGCGGCAGGTCGTCGCCCTTGTGCAACCCGAAGAGCTTGGAGAGCTCGAGGCGCATGTCCTCATAGTAGTGGTCGCGCTTGTCCTTGATGGCCTCGTCGACGTCCACCGTGTAGACGAGCCGGAGGCCACCGCGCAGATCGAGCCCGGCCACGAGCCGAGAGCTGACGTGCTCCTTTACGTAGGCCGGACAAGGCAGCCTGCCCCCGCTCCCTTCCGAGAGCGTGGGCCACAGCACGATGGCCGCCAGGCAGACGACCACCCCGGTGAGCCCGGCGCGAATCCGCCAGCTCGAATCGATGATCTCAGTGGCCGCGAAGGCCAGCCAAGCGCCGAGCAGCGCAAGCGCCACCATCGGCCAAAAGCCATCGACCCAGGCGGCGCCAGCGGCGCACCCAAACAAGACTGCGGCTGCAAAATGGGCGATTCGCTTGGATCGCTGAATGCCCGAGAGCAGCAACATGAGCCCACTCAGGGCTCCGAACACGACTGTCAGAACGACGTGAGGGGTCACGTTCCACTCCAGGAGGACGTTATTTCTTTTCGGCGGCGGCTTGGGTCTCAGCAGTGTCGGCGCCGAGCAAGCCCGACTTCAGCACTTCGACTTTGACGCCAGGCGAGATCTCTAGTTTTGCGAAGCGATCGCCCACTTCGACGAGGCGGCCGACGAGGCCACCTTGGGTGAGCACGCGATCGCCCTTCTTGAGGCCGGCGATCACAGCGGCTTGCTTCTTCTGCTGCGAGCGGCTCGAGAAGAGCAGCATCAAGAGCACGGGCGCGACCATCACCAGCATCATCCAGCCGCCACCAGGGGGCGACGACGACGCGCCGCCACCGCTCGCGGGCGAGGGTGCGGGGGCCGGCTGAGAAACACCCGTTTCACGCCCCGGCGCGGGCGGCACGCTCTGATAGCCTGCAAACAGAAGGCTACCCGGGGAGCGGGCGAGGTAAGCTGACTCCCCGTGACTCGGAGAGATGGCGACAAGCGACACGCGGCGTGACTCCTTGACAGGCCCCAAGAGGTGTTGGCTCCCTGGCCCGTCCGCGAGAGGGCCGGGCTATACCGAGAAACCCAAGGGCGCGCAAGGGAAGGGCCTGGAGGCGGCCTCGGGAACAAACCTCGGGCCTTGTGCTTGACAGCCTCCGAGACGGGTTGTACTCAAGCGGCCCTGTCGTCCCACCCCGGGAAGCTCTTTGGCGGAATCACCGCCGATTCGAAGGCGCGTAGCTCAGTGGTAGAGCACTACCTTGACACGGTAGGGGTCGTCAGTTCAATCCTGACCGCGCCTACTCTGCTTCGCTCCCGAACCTCCCCGAGACGCTTGGCGTTTTCGTCGTTTGCTGCTCCGGACTCGGTCCACACTCCGACGTTGTCAGCATGAGTACGCCCGCGCCTGCCCGACGCACGCCGGGTGAGTTGCTGCGAGAGCGCGGGCAGTTCACCGACGACATCGTGGCCGTCCGCATGGGCGGCAAGCTGGTCGACGTGCACACGCCGATCGCGTCCGACGCCGAGTTCAGCGTGGTTCGCAAAGGGGAGCCGCTGGCGCTCGAGGTGATTCGCCACTCGGCGGCGCACGTCATGGCGGATGCCGTGCAGCGTTTGTTCCCGGGCACGCAGGTCACGATCGGCCCCTCTATAGATTCCGGCTTTTACTACGACTTCGATCGCCCGGACGGCCCCTTCACCGAGAAGGACTTGCAGGCGATCGAGGCCGAGATGCGCCGCATCATCAAGGCGCACAAGCCGTTTTATCGCGAAGAGGTCACGCGCGAGGCGGCACAGCAGTTGTTCGGCTCGATGGGCGAGAAATACAAGCTCGAGCTCATCGACGCGATTCCCGAAGGCGAAGCGATCTCGCTTTACCGTCACGGTAGCCCGGGTCGCCCCGAGGGCACCTGGGTCGATGTTTGTCGGGGGCCGCACGTGCCGGACACCGGGCACATCGGCGCGGTCAAGCTGACCAGCGTGGCTGGCGCCTATTGGCGCGGTGACGAGCGCAACCCGATGTTGCAGCGCGTGTACGGCACCGCGTTCACGTCGGAGGCCGAGCTCGCCGAGCACCTCAAGATGCTCGAAGAGGCGCGTCAGCGCGATCATCGCAAACTCGG
Organism: Sorangium sp.; assembly: GCA_019695485.1. Lineage (GTDB taxonomy): Bacteria > Myxococcota_A > Polyangia > Polyangiales > Polyangiaceae > PMG-095. The sequence continues at coordinate 5,150 of JAEUAF010000025.1, read as the reverse complement.
CAAAGAGCTCGAGCTCTTCATGTTCCACGAGTACGCGCCCGGCATGCCGTTCTTCTTGCCGCGTGGCGCGAGCGTGTATCACGGCCTCGTCAACTACATCCGCTCGCTGTACGTGGATTACGGCTACGAGGAAGTGATCACCCCGCAGATCTTCGATAAGCGGCTGTTCGCGACCAGCGGCCACCTCGAGAACTTCCTCGAGAACATGTACTTGCCCGTGACGGCCGACGCGCTCGCAAAGGGTGAGTCCGGCGTCAAACAGGAGCTTGAGTGGGCGACCCAAAAGCCGATGAACTGCCCGAGCCACTGCCTGATGTTCGGGCAGCGTCGGCGCAGCTATCGCGAGCTGCCTTGGCGCGTGGCGGACTTTGGTCGGCTGCATCGCTTCGAGCGGGCGGGCGTGCTCCACGGCTTGGCGCGCGTACGCAGCTTCTGTCAGGACGACGCGCACATCTTCTGCACGCCGGATCAGCTGGAGCCGGAAATTGCGGCCTTCAATCAGCTGCTGTTCGGCGTGTACCGCGCGTTCGGCTTCGAGAACGTGAGCGTGAAGCTCGCCTTGCGCCCTGAGAAGCGGCTCGGTTCGGATGAGCTTTGGGATCGCACGGAGGCAGCGCTCGAAAGCGCGCTCCTACAGAGCGGCGTGCCGTTCGAGAAGCTCGAGGGCGAGGGCGCCTTCTACGGGCCGAAGCTCGAATTTCACGTCACCGACGCGCTCAAGCGCTCCTGGCAGCTCGGCACGATTCAGCTCGATTACGCGATGCCCGAGCGCTTCGGGCTCGAATTCATCGGCAACGACGGCGCGGGGCACACGCCGATCATGTTGCACCGCGCGATCCTCGGCTCGCTCGAGCGCTTCTTCGGCATCTACCTCGAGCACGTGGGCGGGAAATTCCCGACCTGGCTCGCGCCGGAGCAGGCCATCTTGGTGACCGTCAGCGAGCGCCAGGCGGAGTACGCCAACAAAGTGCATGATGAGCTCGCCGCGAGCGGGCTCCGTATCATCCTCGATATCAGCGCCGACAAGCTCGGCGCGAAAATCCGCACGGCGCGCTTGATGCGCCACCCGTACATCGTCGTCATTGGAGACGACGAGGCCGCGAACGGCATGCTGAGCGTGCGTTCACGGGATGCCGGAGAGCTCGGAAAACTCAGCGTTTCCGAGTTTCGGGAACGGTTGTTGAATGAATCTAAGCCGCCGCAAGTGGCAAAGCCAAGTCGCAGTGAAGGGAGCTCGTAAACCGTAAATGGCAATGAGTGGCGGAGGCCGGCGTTTCAGCCGGGACACCCGCGGACCTCAGATCCGCGTAAACCACAGAATCCGCGTGCCAGAAGTGCGCGTGGTGGCCGAGGACGGGAGCAACTTGGGGGTGCTTTCGACGGAGCAAGCCCTGCGACGCGCGCAGGAAGTCGGGCTCGACCTAGTCGAGGTCAACCCGAAGGCCATGCCCCCTGTCTGCAAGATCTTGGACTTTGGCAAGTTCAAGTACGAAGAGAAGAAGAAGCAGCGCGAAGCCAAGAAGAAGCAGACCGTCGTCGAGGTGAAGGAGATCAAGATCCGTCCGAAGACGGATGATCACGATCTCGACGTGAAGGTGCGCGCGATCCGCAAGTTCATCGAATCGGGGAACAAAGTGAAAGTCACGTGCCGCTTCCGCGGTCGTGAAATCACGCATCCCGAGCGCGCGCAGATGCAGCTCACGTTCATCCTGTCCAAAATCGAGGACTTGGCGAACGTCGAACAGCGTCCGACCATGGAGGCCAGGACCATGGCCATCTTGGTTGCCCCGAAGCCCATCGTTTTCCAGCGCTTGCAGTCGGATCGCAGCAAGAAGGAAGGCCAAACTGGCCGACCTGACTCCGCGTCCGGCGTCGACGAGGAAGATCTCGACGACGAGTTGGATGAGGATGATGACGACGATGATGATGATGACGATGACGACGAGGGAGAGGGCGAAGGCGGCGAAACCGCCGAAACCTGAGTCCTCGTCCGACGCGCGGGGTCGAAATTTCGGATCCCGCGCGTCAGCGTCTGCGAGCTCGCGGCCTTTTGGCTAGACTCGTCTGGAATGGCTAGTAAGGGTCGTCCGTATCGCGCGTTCGTCCTCGATGGCTTCGAGGTGTTCGTCGGCAAAGGTGCGGCCGATAACGACCACCTGACATTTCGCGTGGGTGCGCCGCACGACCTCTGGCTGCACGTCGCGGGCGGCACGCCGGGGAGCCACGTGGTGCTGCGCAACCCCGAGCGTCAGCCTGTGCCGCGTGATGTGATTGAACGCGCGGCGGCGCTCGCGGCTTGGTATTCGAAGGCGCGCGCGGCACGCCGCGTCGAAGTGCACGTGTGCCGGGTTGGGGACGTGCGCAAGCCGCGGGGCGCGCCCGACGGCTTGGTCGAGCTCGCGCGCTACGAATCGTTCTACGTAGCGCCCTCGGCTGACGCGGCGCGTGGCCTCAACGATGAGGAATGAGCCCGCGGAAGTAAGCAATCGCAACCGCAGCGGCCACCAGCAGCACCACGATGAAGGCGACGAAGCCGGCGCTGCCGCTCTTCTTGCGCGTAACGAGCGGTAGCTCGGGCTCCGACGGTTGGGGCGGAGCTGCCGCTGCTGGCGCGAACGCTTGCGGTGGGGGCGGGTTCGCTGAGGATAGCGTCTGGGGGCGCGGCGCGCCGTGATGCGGCATGGGACCGGAGAGCGGGTCGTCTTCGAGCGACGCCAGATTCCCGACTTCCATCGACTCGGGCGCGCGCGCTTCGCCACCGATGGCGAGGCCCAGGTCGTCCGCCCAGTTCTGCACATTCTCGAAGGTGCCGAGGCTGAGCGGGGCGGCGCCGACCATCGAGACTTGCGACTTTCGCTCGCCCTCGTCGAGAGAGGTGAACTCGAACAACGCTTCGTCGATGAGTGAGCCGATGATCGAGCCGCGGTCGACGCGCTGGCGTTTCTTCTCGCTGCGCTCACGCCAGATCGGCAGTACCAGCTGCGCGATATCGAAGCTCGATACCTCGCGGCCGAGGTGGAACAAGATCTTGTTGAGATCGCGGCCGAAGTCGCGCGCGGTTTGGTAGCGCTTCTGCGGATCGCCCGCGAGCGCCTTCATCAAGGACGCATCGAGCTCCGCGGAGACGCGCGGGTTGAATTGGCGCACCGAGGGCACGCGTGCTTGCTGCACCATGCGCACGGTTTCGAGGTCGGTTTCGCCGAGGAACAAGCGCCGACCCGCCAAGAGCTCCCACAGGATGATACCGACCGCGAAGATGTCGGTCTTGGCGTCGACCGGTAAGCCCTGTGCGGCCTCGGGCGACAGATAGCTGAACTTCCCTTTGATGATGCCAGGCTCGCTGTGCTCGAGTTGGCTGTTGGCCTTGGCGAGCCCGAAGTCCACGATTTTGACTTCACCGTGGCGGGTGATGAGCACGTTCGGCGGCGACATGTCGCGGTGCACGATGTGCATCGTCTGCCCGCGCCCATCGATCAGCTCGTGCGCATACGAGAGGCCTTCGCAGATGCGCACGCAGATCAGACACGCCTCTTCGAGTGGAAACGGTTGCCCGAGCTTGCGGCGGTACTCGATCACTCCCTTGAGGTCGGAGCCGTCCACGTACTCCATCACGATGAAGAACGTGTTGTCGCCGACGCCGATGTCGAAAACCTGAACGCAGTTCGAGTGCGAGAGGTGCGCAGAGAGGCGCGCCTCGTCCAGGAACATCCCGATGAACTGCTTCTTCTCCGCCAAGTGCGGCAAGACGCGTTTGATCGCGACGGTCTTCTTGAATCCCTCGAGGCCGGCGCTCTCGGCCCGGAAGACTTCCGCCATGCCACCGGACGCGATCTTCTCGATTACTCTGTAGCGCTGCTGTTGGTGGGCCATCCGCTCCGTTCAGTGTCGGGGTTCTCGGGCATTCTGCCGGCCAACGGGGGCGCCCGTCCAGCAATGCCACCGGTCGGCCGCGTTCACCGCGGTTCTCGGGCCTGCGGGGCCGGGCAGCCTTTGCCCGCAGTCCGTGGAGAGGCTTGATCCAGCCGCTGAACCGCGAGATAAGCCTGGGGCGATGAGTTCCACGGACCATGCGGCGGGCGCCGACCACGACGTCGACTCGCACGACGCACACGACGACCACGCCGAGCCGCCGCCGCCCCCAGAGCCGGATTCTCCCGCGTGGCTCCCGCTGCTCGGCATCGGCCTCTTCCTGATGGCATTGCTGGCCTTCCTCTTTTCCCGCCCGGCCGACTCCAACGCGGCTGAGGCTGCCGCCTCCGCGGCTCCGGCCGGTTCGGCTGCGCCGGCTCCGCCGCGTCCGACCATGCCCGCGCCGTCGGCCCTCCGCGCGCGACCGCTGCCCCCAGGCATGCAGCCGCCGACTGGTATGCAGCCGTTGAGGCCGCCCGGAGCCCCGAACGGCGAGCCAGGCCGCTGACGAAAATCCGCAGGTGGCGCGGCGTTTTCTGCTCGCCAACCTGCAAGGTCCGTGGCACGGTCCGCCACCTTCCCGGGGCCGTAGCTCAGCTGGGAGAGCGCATGACTGGCAGTCATGAGGTCTGGGGTTCGATCCCCCACGGCTCCACAAAAGATCTCGAGAAGCTAACGGCCGCTCACTGAGCGGCCGTTTTCGTTTGGCCGGTGTGGTGGCTGCTCTACGGGTTCGACGATGGTTCGAACGTGTAGATCTGATCCACCGCAGCGCCATGCTGTGGCCCCTGAATGCGACGCAATTTGAGCTCGTGGTCCTGAATCCAGAACTCGATGCCGATCGGGTAAGGGGTTCGCGAGGTGGGCCCGCGCCTGAGTGAGAACCGGGCGAGTTCGCCCTCGAAACAGGTCTGCGCGGTCGCCGCGGGCTCGTGGGAGAAAGCGTATCGCAAGCCGCCCTCGGTCCACACGAGCGAGCAGCTCGTCTTGTCCTCCGCAATCACGAACGCCACTATCTTATGGCGAGGTTCGCCTTTTGCTACCGCTTCGAGCAATCCGTCGAGCTTGCCTGGGCCCTGGGTGAACGTGAGTTCGAGATCGAAGCGCACCCCAGCTACGTCGCAGTGGTTTCGTCGCATCGCCTGAATCTCGTTTGCCTCGCTCCAGGAGATTGGCCAACACGTTTTGTGATTCCCTCTCCAGCGACCCACGAGCCACGGCAAGAGCTGCAGGCTGGACGC
>JAEUAF010000013.1 GCA_019695485.1 Sorangium sp. | reverse complement strand
ACGTCGTCGGCGGCGCTCCGACGAACGGGTCACATTTGCAGCTCTTCACCTGCAAGGCGGACACCGACGCTACGCGCGAGAACCAGCGCTACTACGTGCACGGCGCGATTCAGTCGCTCGGCAAGTGTCTCGACATCCCGAGCGCGATCTCCCAGAATAACGCGCCGGTTCAGCTGTTCACTTGTGGGTTTGGCGCCAACCAGATGTGGGACTACTACTTCAATCCCTGAGCGCCGCGCGCGCCCGTGCGATTGAGGGTGAGCCCGTGCTTCTTGATCAGTCGAAGTAAAACGAATCGACTCGAGAGGCCGAGCGCGCGAAAGGCGTGGTCGACGATGCCAAAGTGCTGGTCGAGCACGGTTTGGATGCGTTGGGGAGTGAGCGTCTCGGGCTGCACTGGCCCGGGGCGCTCGCTCGCTGTCTCGCGAGCTGGCGCCGGGCCGACCTCGGCGCTTTCGATGGCGCGCCACAGGTTCGACTCGAGTTCGCGAATATTGCCTGGGTATTTGCCGCTCATCCAGTCACGAACCCAGGGTAGGGGCAGCACAGGCTCGTGGCTCGGATCGCGGTCGGGAAACATGCCGAGCGCGAGTTCGTCATGGCGGAGCGCAGCGCGCCGCAGCGCGTGCCGGATCAAGAGCGGGATGTCTTCCGGACGCTGGCTGAGGGCCGGCACTTCGATGCGCAGCGCAAAGCGCGCTCGGAAATCATGTTTGAGCTCCTCGGGGCTGCGATTGGTCGCAGCCAGCAGACGAAAGCTCGAGAGGCGCGTGTGACTCTCGCCGAGCCGTTGGTATTCGCCATTGTCGAGCGCGCGCAGCAAGTGAGCTTGCGCGGACTGCGGGAGTTCGCCGATTTCGTCGAGGAAGAGGCTCGAGCCGTCCGCGGCGCCAATCAACCCGGGGCGCTCGGCCATGCCGGGATTCGGATAGTTGCGCGCGTTGCCGAAGAGCTCGGCATCAATCAACGCTTCGGGCAGCGTCGCGGCGCTGCGCGACACGAGCGCGGCTGCCTTGCGCGACGAGCTTTCATGCAGGGCTCGCGCGACCAACTCCTTGCCGACACCGCTTGCGCCGTGAACGAGCACGTGACCATGGCGCGCCGCAGCGAAGGCGATCTGGCGACGCAGACGCCACATGGACGGCGATTCGCCGACCAACCCGTGGGCGTCGGCCCACCCGAACGGAAAGCTCGGATGCGCGCTCGGCGCCGACGACGCGACTTCAAAGCGAGCGCGGCAGACAAACAGCAGTTGTCGACCGAGCTGAAGCAGGTCGCCATTCCCGAGCACCGCCTCCGAAACCTCGAGACCATTGTGCAGCAGCGGGCAGCGCCCGACATTTTGCACGCGACAGCGCTCCGCGTCGCGCACCCGAAACTCGAGCTGTTGCCGCGAAATGGCGCTCGTTCCCAGGGGTTCGACGCGCGACACGCCGTTCGGTCGGCAACGTGCGAGTTCGGTCTTGAAGGGCCCCAGCTGGGCGCCGCGGCCGAAGTGAAGTCGCTCCGCTCGGGGGAGGAGCAAAGCTTCTCCTATGCGCCAGGGCTCGTCGCGCGACCAGGCGACGATCAATGCGAAACAAGATGGTGTCTCACAGCGCGCATCTCGTTCATCCGCTTCGTCAATGGTTGCGTCGCTCAAGGGTTGTCTCTCGCGGCAAGGGCGCCTATGATGCTACTCGAAGTTAGGGAGAAGGAAAGGGCATTGCTTTCCTCGATTGGTGCTGGTGGTGCGGATGCATGCATGGCGGTCCGATTGGATACTAGTGGGGCGCCTCGTGGTTTTGTGATGAATGAGGATACGGCGGGAGCGCCCCCTCCTCTAGTTGGCCGCATGTTGCGCGACCGCTGGCACGTCGATCGGCTGATCGGTGTGGGAGGGATGTCGTCGGTCTACGCGGCCACTCACCGCAACGGCGGTCGCGTCGCGATCAAAGTGTTGCATCGCCAGCTCGCCAGTCGCCCAGCGGCTTTGCGACGATTTCTGCGCGAAGGCTACATCGCCAATCGAGTTGGGCACGCGGGGGCGGTCTCGATCCTCGACGACGACGTCACGAGTGACGGCTTGTTCTTCCTCGTCATGGAGCTCTTGCGCGGCCATACGCTGGAACAGCAGGCCGAATTGCACGGCGGGCGTCTGACGCCTGACCAGGTGCTTCAAGTGACGGACGGCTTGCTCGAGATCTTGCAGGCCGCCCACGAAAATGGCGTTGTTCACCGCGATCTAAAGCCCGGCAACGTCTTCTTGACCGCGGACGGTCGCGTCAAACTGTTGGACTTCGGGATCTCCTGCCTCACGCAGTGGGTGGAAGCCGAAGGAATTACCAACAGCCAACTCTTCCTCGGCACGCCGGCGTTCATGGCGCCCGAGCAAGCGCGCGGCCGCCTGCGCGAGGTCGACAGTCGGACGGACGTTTGGGCCGTCGGCGCCAGCATGTACCGGCTGCTGACCGGCCGTCACGTGCACCCGCGGGAGACGGCACAAGAACAGCTGATTGCCGCCGCCACCGAGCCCGCGCCAGCGCTGACAGGCGTGCTGGATGTGCCGCCCGTTCTGGCGGCGCTCGTGGATCGCGCGCTGGCGTTCGAGCCCGGGCAGCGTTGGCAGAGCGCGCGGGAAATGCGAAACGCGCTGCTCTCACTATCCGACTCCTCGAGGGGGTCTTCGGATTCGCGTGAGCTTTGTGGCTTTTGGGTGGAACGTGAAGTCGCAGCCGGCGAGGCGACGGCAGAATCCAACCCAGCGCTCGAGACGTTGTCAGAGGCGTTTTCGATTTCCGCGAACGTGAACAAGGACGCGGTTCCGCGGAGCGTGCGTCAGCGGCGGCTCGGGGCCGCGGCACTCGTGGCGTCGCTTGCTCTCGGCGGCGCGATTCGCGCCGGCCTCGGCGTGCCGAACCCAGCCCGGCTCTCGACGAGTTTCGCCCCTAAAGGCGCCGATTCGCCTGTGCAATCCGCTGCGCTATCGCCGTCCCACCCCGCCGCCTCAGCAGGCGTCGTCGAGCGCTCCGTTCCAGAAGCGCCGCGCGCGTCACGGCCAGCAGCGCGCGCGCCGGGCGCCAGCCAAGCGGGCTTAGCGTCCCCGCGCCAGGCCCCGCCGAGCGCACGCGGTTTGCCACGTCAACGTGCTATCGCGCCGCCGTCGCAAGCGAGCGAACCCACGCTACTCCAGATACTCGACGAGCGCAGGTGACGCGATGCTGAGCCCATTCCAAACTCGCGCATGGCTGAGCGGGCTTGTCTGCTCACTGACGCTCTCCGCTGCCGGCCTTGCGGCAGCCGATGCAGCCGACAGCGAGGCGGACGCAGAGCGCTTGTTCCAGGAGGGGCGAGCGCTGTTGCAGGCCGGCGACTACCAAGAGGCCTGCCCACGGCTCGAGCGGAGCCAAGCGCTCGCTCCGGCAACCGGCACGCTGCTAGGTCTGGCGATCTGCAACGAAGGGGCGGGCCGCTATGCGACCGCGTGGCGTCAGTATCAGGAGGTCATCGAGCGCCTGGCACGCGAGGGCCGCCCGGATCGCGAGCGCGTGGCTCGCGCGCGTGCCGCGCGCATTGAGCCGCTTTTTTCGACGCTGACGTTGGCGCCGTCCCGGGCGGCGCTCGAGATCGGGGGTTTCGAATTGTGGCTCGATGGGGCCCTATTGCGCGACTGGGCGGCGCCAATCCCGGTGGAGCCAGGCGCGCATAGCGTGGAAGCGCGCCGCGCGGGCAGCTCCCCACAGTCGCTGACAATCGTCGTCGGAACGGCCGCGGAGCACCGGCTCGTCGCCATCCCCGACTTCCCAGCGAGCTCCGCGCCTCCCGTTGCGAAGCAGCCGTCGGCCAGCATCGATTCGCGCATAGCGCCTGCTGCGCTGTCCGCCTCGACGCAGCGCGCGCGTCCCGTCCACTCGAGCAGCGTCGATTCGCGCGCGCTGCAGAGTCGCCGAGCTGCTTGGCGTACAGCGACCTGGATCAGCGCGGGCGTGGGAGTCGCGGCGCTTTCTAGCGCCGGCGTGCTCGGCACGGCGGCCTGGCTGAAACGGGAGGACCTCGGCTGTCCGGATGATCGCTGCCGCCGTGACCAACAAGCTTCGGTTCGAAACTACATGGGCCTTCGCAGCGCATCGACGGCAAGTCTCATCGGTGGTGCGCTGATGTTGAGCACGAGCCTCGTGCTTTGGCTCACCTTGCCGAACTCGCGATTCGCCGCGTTCCCCTCCAGCACTGAGATCGCACTTGGTTTTTAGGCCGCTGATGACCTTGCACATTCGCAACCGTGGTCGACGCCGACGACTCGCCTCGAGTCACATGGCCTGGCTGCTGCTGTGCTCCGCGATCAGCGCGCGCTGCATGTTGCCAGGGATGACAGCCGACCGCGAGTCGGACACGCTGCCCGCCCCCAATGGTGGAGCCGGCGTGGCAGGGCGCGACGCGACACAGTCGGGCGAAAGCTCGACGGGCGGGACAGGTGCGCAGCAAGGCACGCTCGAGCGAACGCCGACCGCGCCGGACACTTCGCAGGCAGCAGGGAGCGCGGGCGATCGCGCCGGAGCCCCAGCGGCGAACGCCGGGGCTCACGCAGGTTTGGGCGGCGCAGGCGGCGCGGGTCGATCCATCGGCCCCGGTGTGGGCAGCACGCCGGGTGGAGTTTCGGCGGGCGCGGGCGGCGAAGGTGGTGCAAGCGGCGCGAGCGCGAGTGGCGCCAATAGCGCGAGCGGCGCAGGCGGAGTGGACGGCGATGGCCAAGCGGGCGGAGCGGGTGGGACCACGAGCCCGCCGTGGCCCGTCAATCTCGCAGTTTTCCCGGAGCTTTCGCTGCCGTTCGAGATCCACGCGGCGGCGACCGGCGCTTGCCTCGTAACCCACGGCTCCGAACCCGGCATCGCGCTCGCGAAGGACCCGAGTGCCTGCTCCGCTCCAGCGGGTCGCTTCTGGTTGGTGCGGGCGAGCGAGAACGCCTATCGCCTCCTGTCGGCGGAGACAGGCCTCACGCTTGCGGGAACGGGTTTGGGCGTCGTGCAGGGCGCCGCAAGCGCCGACACACTTTGGGCTGTGGAGCGGCCCCCCGGCGGCGCGGAAACGCGAGACGGGCCATTCGAGCTGCGCGCCGTTGGGACTCAGCATTGTCTCGACGCGGCGACGGACACGGGGCTCGGTATGGCGGCCTGCGCCGACGGCGTTAGCCAGCAGTGGTCCTTTCACTTCGCGCTCGAGACGCCGCTCTCGCTACTCGTCAAACACAGCGAGATGTGTCTGGATGTACCGCCGGGCGGCGATGCGCTGCAGCAGTACTACTGCCACGGTCACTCGAACCAGCGCTGGAGCTTTCTGCAGATCGCCCCCGCGCTCGATAGCTCGGGTCCCGCGTATCTGATCTCTTCAGCCGCAAGCGGACGCTGCCTCGGGGTCGAGGATGATAGCCTCGACGTTCACGCGCAGATCCGAGAAGCCGATTGCACGGGCGCCCCATCGCAACGCTGGCACGTCGCGAACTTTAGCGACGGATTCGAACTCTCCAATCAAAATAGCGGGCAATGCATGGATGTTTGGAATGCGGAGCTCAGCATTCAAACTCAGCTGCAACAATTCCCCTGCCATGAGGGCAGCAATCAGCGCTTCCGCGTGGTGAACGCCGCCCAACGCAGGCTCCACGTGTATCAGCTCGCCAGGAGCGACGGCAGCGATCGCGCGTCGATCGATGCGGATCTGCTCGGCGCCCAAATCGATCTCATCAACGCCGCCTATTCGCCGACTGGGATCTGGCTCGAATATCACCCTGAGGAGCTCGGCGCGATCGACAGCGACGCGCTCTACGCGCTGAGTGATGCTTCCGCTCAGCCGAGCGACTGCCGTGACGGCATGCGCCTAACCCCGACGGCTTGCGCCAACCTGGTTGCCGCGGACACGCCCGACGAGGTCGTGGTGTTCGTGTCGCCGGGCAGCCGTGCCGTGCAACCCGGCGACACCTTCCTCAGCATTCCCTCCGCACAGCCCGGCGTCTCGACCAGCTGCGCTGCGTTGGCCGGGGCGCGCGCAGCGCGGGAACTCGGCTCGTTCTTAGGGCTCAGCGATCCCTCGGTGCGGCGCGCGACGTTGGCCGAAATCGAGGCCACGTACCTCGCCGCCCACGGTCAGCTTGGCGTGTTCGATGGAGACGGCTTCGACGACACCGCACCGCTGCCGTACTGGGACGATCCCTGGCTCGTTTGCGATTCGGCGGCGCCGGCCACTCCTTTCTTCGCGCTCACCCTTTCGGATCAACCACTGACGATCTACGCCGGCAACGTGATGTCCCCGTACGTCACCGGCCAACGAACGCTCTCGCTCAGCCAAGTCGATGTCGTTCGCGCCGTCGGCTTCGCCCGGCACTGGTAGTCCGGTCCGAGGCCGCCCCGGCTGGCGCCCCCGCCCGCGCCACCGAGCTGATCCTGAATGAATGCTCAACGCGCAGGCCTGGCGTTCACGCGCGCCCCTTCGCGCTCTCCACGAACAGGCGCAGGGCCGCGGAGCTTTGGGCCCGGCTCGGGTAGTAGAGGAAGAAGCCGGGCACCTTTGCCGCGTACGCCTCCAGCACGCACTGCAGCCGTCCCGAACGCAAGGCGTCGGAAGCCATCGGCTCGAAGACATAGGTGAGCCCTGCTCCCTGTTCGGCGAGCGAGAGCCTGAGTTGACCGTTGTTAGTGACGACGCCGCCGCGCACGGCCAAACGCCAGTTGCGACGACCGCGTTCGAGCTCCCATGCGTAGAGAGCGCCGGTCGTGGGCGAGCGGAACGTAAGGCATTCGTGGCGCAGCAAGTCTTCGGGGCGTTCCGGCGTGCCGTGCCGCGCCAGATAACTCGGTGCGCCGACCACCACGAAGCGGAACGCGTCCGTGAGGCGGACCTGCACCATGTCACGCTCGATCGCCTCAGTGAGGCGAATGCCTGCGTCGTAGCCCTCTGCGACGATGTCTACCAAGCGGTCTTCCGCGACGACTTCCACGTCGATGCGTGGATGACGCTCGCGAAAGCTGGGCAGTATCGGCGCGAGCACGTACGGCACCGCGACGTTCGGGACCGACAAGCGCAGCCGACCCACCGTTTCACCAGGACCGGCGGCGGCTTGCGCCAGCGCGGCGAGAGCTTGGCGGACCGCGGGGTCCGCCGAATCGACGAGTCGCTTCCCCGCCGCGGTGACGGCCACGCTGCGGGTGGTTCGAGTGAGAAGCGTCACGCGCAGCAGTTCCTCGAGTTGGCGAACGCCCTGACTGACGGCTGATGTCGAGACGCCGAGCTCGCGCGCAGCCCCGCTAAAGCTGCGCAGCCGCGCCACGGCGAGGAAGAGGTTGAGCTGCGGCAGCGCATTCGGGTTCATGAAGGCTAGCTTAATAGCCCATCCGGATATTTCATATTGTGGCAAGGCGAGGGGGCCCTTATCCATAGGTGGGCGACCTGGCACCGAACGTGCTGCAGCAGATCCGCTCTGCGTTCGAGAGGCGGCGCTCCGGCCCTCGGGGTTTCGAAGACGTCACAGCGAGAAAACAAACCACGTGAAGGATGCGAACATGAACCAGCGAATACTCGGACGGAACGGACTCACGGTCTCCGCCATCGGCTTCGGTTGTATGGGGATCAGCTTTGGATACGGCCGCGCGATGGAGAAGGAAGCGGCCATTTCACTGATTCGTCAGGCCTTCGAGCGCGGCGTTACCTTTTTCGATACGGCCGAAGCGTACGGGCCCTTCGCGAATGAGAAGCTCGTTGGAGAGGCGCTCGCCCCGATCCGCGACAAAGTGGTGATCGCGACGAAGTTCGGATTCAAAAATGGTGATTCCACGGCAGGTCTCGACAGCCGTCCGGAGCGCATCCGACAGGTCGCCGAAGAGTCTCTCAAACGACTCAACACGGATCGCATCGATCTGTTCTATCAGCACCGGGTGGACCCGAACGTGCCGATGGAAGAAGTCGCAGGTACGGTCCGCGAACTCATCGCCGCGGGCAAGGTCCGTCACTTCGGGCTGTCGGAAGCGGGGGCGCAGTCGATCCGCCGAGCGCACGCCGTGCAACCGGTGACGGCGCTCCAGAGCGAATACTCGCTCTGGTGGCGTGAGCCCGAAGCGGAAATCCTGCCGACCTGCGACGAGCTCGGCATCGGTTTCGTCCCGTTCAGTCCGCTCGGCAAAGGATTTCTGACGGGTAAGATCGACGCGAGCCGAGCCTTCGAGAAAGGCGATTTTCGCAACATCGTTCCGCGTTTCTCCGAGCAAGCGCGCACGGCGAATCAGGTGCTCGTCGATTTGCTCGGCACCATCGCCAAGAAGAAGAACGCGACCCCTGCGCAGATCGCGCTCGCCTGGTTGCTGGCTCAGAGGCCCTGGATCGTGCCCATTCCCGGCACCACCAAGCTCGAGCGCATGACAGAGAATATCGCCGCGGCCGAGGTGGAGTTGAACGTCGAGGACCTGCGCGAAATCGCGGCCGAGCTCGCCAAGATCACGGTCGTCGGCGATCGCTACCCAGCGCACCTCGCAGCTCGCGTCGGTAGGTGAGAGGTGCGCGAGTGGAGGGCGGACCGCGGTCCAATCTCGGTTCGGAGGGCCCTCGGCGGGGCCGGCGCCGCTTCCACTCTCGGTGGAGTCGCCAGGCTGCGCTCCAAAACGACCCGGCCACGAGTTCGGTGCCGTCGCGCTGCGTGCCTCCCGAGATCCGGACCGTGGTAAAGGGAGCGAAGCGAGTCCGTAGGTGCGCGCCTTGCGAAGCCCGCGCGAGGCGCAGCACTGACTGTCACGCCGTGCAGAAAGAATGAGTTGAGAGGGAAGATGCGTTTCAGGACCCTTGCCGTGCCGATGTTCGCGTTCGCGTTGGTTCCCTTAGCCGGGGTCGCTTGTAGCGATCCGTCGGGGTGTCGCGGTTCGACGTGTTTCGGGAGCGGTGGGGTGAGCGGCAGCGCGGGCACCGGCGGCACTCCGTCGTCGTCCGGCGGTCGGGCGAGCGGCGGCTCGGCGGCAGCAGGGGAGGCCGATTCGGGAGCTGGTGGCGAGGGCGGTGTGGCGGCGGGAGCCGGTGGGGAG
>JAEUAF010000942.1 GCA_019695485.1 Sorangium sp. | reverse complement strand
GTGGGTATCGTGCTCTTCGGCTGCTCGAAGTTCGCAGTCACGATGCCGAGCACGGCCCCCGATCATCACGCGATGCCTGAACCAGCAGAGTGACGCGCAAAGAGCCAGCGCGCTCGTTGCCCCTGTGAAGTCGCGTGCCCGACGTTCGCAAGAACGCGGGCACGCGCTGGCAACCGAGCGCGAATGGGCAATGCTCAGGCAACCCGGGCGGAAGCAACTTTGCGAATGTCGTCGATGCCATAGCGGAGCAGGGCCGCCCGTTCGAGGCCAAAGCCGGCGCCGAACGCAACGTGGCGCGCTGGATCGGCGCCGAGCGCGCGCAACACCCAGTCCGCGTACTTGCCCCACGCCAAAAGCTCGACCCACTCGTGCTCGTGACGCACATCGAGACTCCACGCGCGCGCGCACATGGGATACTCGGTGGACGTCACGCGCACTTCGACCTTCGGCAACAAGCGGTCGACCGAGTCGAGCACGCGCCCCGCGAACGACCACGACTCCGCGGAGCCAAGCTCGTCCAGCGCGAACACCTCGAGCTGATGGAACGCCTCCAGGTGCGTGGGGCCCTCGTCTTCGCGCCGGTACACCTTGCCGGACGCGGTCAAGCGCAACGGAGCACCCGCGAAGCGTACGGTGAGCAGCAGCGGCAAGCTCAGGTCGTAGCGCAGCACGCGTTCGCCTGCGATGCGCTGCAGCTTCGAGCCTTCGATGTACACCGCGTCGCCGCCGAGGCTCGCTTGCGCTTCCGCGAGATCGATCTGCTCGGGAAGCTCAATCGGCGCAAAGCCGACGAAGGCACTTTGCAGTGTGGCGAGCGTGGCCGCGACGGGATTGTCCGGGATCTCGACCAAACGTGGGCGCGCGAGAAGTTCGACGATGCTCGCCGGCAGGTCAGTGGGAATCGGCTCTGAGCCGAGCATGCGTTGTTCGTCCATTTCGATCTCCTTTCGCAGACGTTCACGAATCCGCTGCAGCCGTTTGCGGAGCGTGGCCGCATCCACACTCGTGCTCACGGCAAGCTGCTCCAGACTTTCTCGTCCGTAGTAGTGGCGCTCGCACAGCCGGCGCTGCTCCGAGCTTAGCGTGAGCAATGCTCGCGAGAGTGCGCGCTGCTGCGCTTCGGTCCAGCGGCGCTCCTGCTCGTCGAGCACTGGTGGCAGCTCCGGTTCGTCGAGCGGCACCCAGCACCTTCGCATCCTACGGCGCTGATTGAGCGCAGTGCCGAGTACGATGCGCCGAAACCAGCCCGGAAAGGCGGCGGGCTCCGCGAGCTCCGCCAGGCGGCGAAAAGCGAGCAGATACGCCTCCTGCACCACGTCCCGAGCATCGGCTTCACCGCCCACGATGCGGCGTGCCGCCGCGTAGGCCATGCGCTGCGTCGCGTCGACGAGCCGCGCAAATGCGCTGACATCGCCAGCGCGGGCGGCCACCACGGCCTGGGCCAGGGACAACGAAAACATGGGCGTCTACGAGGAGGACACCCTCCCAGCCGGAATGTGACCGATTTTTCTAGAGCTGGCGAAGAAGCTCCCAGCGCACATTCTCCCGCGCGGAAGCCGCGAGCCGCCGCGACCTCGCTGCGAGCTGAATCCGGGCTCAAGCGCGCGGAGAAAGCGTCGCCGCCTGCACCGTGCCGCCTAATAGCTGAGTGAGCGAGCTTTCAAGCTCGGACACGACGCCAATGTAGCCTAAGAGCGATGCGGCCTCCCGTTCGAGCTCCGCGAGGGAGCGCATTTGGGCCGCGCGAGAGCCGAGGTAGGCCACGCTCTTCTCGGCGTTCTCCAAGCGTTGGTCGACGGCGCGACCGATCTGGACCAGCTGCTCGCGCTGGGCGTGACGGCGCTCGGCGAGGCTCAGCGAACGGCGCAGCCCGACGCGCGTCTCGAGGTTTCGCTCCGCCGTCGCCGCGGCACGCAGCCGCTCGATCTCGTCGACCAGCGCAGAAAGCGGGATTTCCTCGACTGCGCTCGCCACGCGCCCCGACAACAACGCATAGGCCAGAAAGCGCCGGCGCACTTCGCCGAGTGTACGCCCCGCGGCGGCCTTCTCGAACGCGCTAGCCTTCGCTTGCGCCGCCACGCCGTCCAAGATCCCATCCAAGGTTGGGGCGAGCGCCAGCAGACGCTGCTGCGAGCTCGGCGAGAGCGCCGCGGCCTCGACCGCGAACCTCCGCTCACGCTCGAGGCGCGCGTCGCTCTCGTCGAAACCATCCACGAACTCGCGGAAAGCGCGCACGCGCGGCGCGAACAAGAGCCAAAGGCACTCCCCCGCGACGCCGACCAGGGCCGGAATCGGTGACCAAAACGCGAACGAAAACGCGATACAGCCGCCGAGCACGATCAGATTGTGCTGGTCGCGAAAGGCGCGGCTCGTGTAGCTGCGCGGGAGCTCGAGGTGAGTCGATGCCATGAAGCCTCCTCAGCGAACGGGATTTCGAATGAACAGCACGTCCGTGCGTCGATTTTGCGCGCGCCCTTCCAGTGTCTTGTTGCTGGCCACGGGCAGCGCGGAGCCGTTGCCACGCGCGACCAGGCGCTCGCGTGCGATGCCGCGCGAAGTCAGGTACTCGATGATGGCGTAGGCGCGCCGCAAGCTGAGCGCCTGATTGGCCTCGACCTCGCCGATACTGTCGGTGTTACCTTCGATACGCGCGTACATTCCGCCCGCGATCTCGAGCTGCGGCAAGATCTGCTGATTGATGTTGGCAATCGCCTCCGGCTCGAGCTCGCTACTCCCCGTCGAGAAGTTGATGGAGACCGGCTTGGTAAACACCGGCACGCCATTCTTGGCGATTCCACTGTCGAAGGCCGCAGCGGCGCGCGCGCTCGGCCTTCCGCTCGCCTCCCAAATGCGGCGCACGCTGCGGTCGTCGCGCAGGGTCGCCGGCGCAAAGCGATCCTTGATCTCCGCTTCTGGGTAGTTGATCCAAATCGAGTCCGCTTGGTTGTAGACGCGGTCGAACGCCGGCACGTTGCCGTCGAGCCCAAAGAGCCGCACGTTGTCGGAAAGCTCAGTCCATTTGGCCCAGTCGAGCGCCTTCAGCGTCCGCTCGTAGCCGAGTTCATCCCGAAAACGTGAGGCGACCCTGGAGATCAATCGCGCCGCTGCGGGGCGATCGGAGTTGCCCTTCTCGACAGCCTTGAACCAGACTCGCGCGAGCTTCTCCGCGAGCTCGGGATTCGTATCCAAAAAGTCTTTGCGCCCGACCAGCACGTCAGCCACGAGCTCGGTGGCGTCCGCCGTCGAGAACAGCCGATGCGCCCCCGCACGCGCCGCCAAAGCCAGCGTGACGTCGGGCTCCCACAAGCAGGCGACGTCAATCTTTCCTTCGGCGAACAGCTTGCGACCGAACGTAAAATCGTCCGGCGAAAACTGAGTATCACTGCGAACCTGCCGCACCTGTTCGGGCGTCAGCCGCGAGTTATTGATCATGAACTCGAACACCGTGTGGTCAGGCGAAAACAGCAACATGGCCGACTTCTTGCCAGCCACGTCCTCCACGCGGCGCACCTCTTTGGAAGCGATGCAAGCGTCGCCGCCGCGCGACCAATCGATCTGCAAGAACGCGCGCACCTCGAGCGCTGCGGCGCGATAGCTGCCAAGATTGATGGGTAGCTCGTCCACCGTGTTCCACACGAAGTCCACATCCCCGGCAATCAGCGCCTTATTCTTGGAGGGTGCGTCTTCGATGAACACGATCTGAAGATCCAACCCCTCCTTGGCCGCGATCGAGTCCGGCTGAGTGCTGAGCCCGCCCGCGCCTAGCAGCAGCGCCATGTGGCCGGGCCACTGCGAAAGCGCGACTTTCAGCGGACCCGCCGCACGCGCGCGGCGCACTTGCGCCGCAGGCGCCGCGGGTTTCGGCGTATTTGCGGCAGCGGCGACTTGCGGCTGAAGCGCCGCGACTGACACGGCACTCGGCAACGCTTCATGCGCCGCGACGCCGCCGTGGGCCAAGCGCTGCAACAACGCCCCGTGAGTTCGCGCGGCGATCGCCGTCGAGCTTAGCGCAATCGAAACCAGCAACACCTTCGAGAGTGGAGTGAGTCGTGGCATCGGTCCTGTCGGAACCGTGTCCCTCAACCACCGATCTCGTCAAGTTCCAGGTGCGCGCGCCACACGACGAAACGACGCCGCAAAACACGCTCCGCACTCCACACGCGCCTCTCGAATCTGCGCGCCACGTTCACGAAACCTCGAAGCCGCGGCCACGACACACTCGCATCGACACCCTTGCCACGCAAAACTCCGACGAGTGCCGTAAGCGTGGCTGCCCCCAGCTCTGCAACGCCGAGCACGACCGGCGTGCTCACCTGTCGGTTGCGCGCGCCGGGGCCCCCGACAAGCGCGGGCCTCTGCCCCGCGCGGGGGGCCAACGCATGAAAGGCGATCGCAGCCGAGATGGCTCGACGTGTCGGTGCGGGGCGTGGAGTCCGTTTGGCGTTTGGCGTCTAGCGGGCACGGGCACGGGCACGGGCACGGGCACGGGCAGGCGGGGACCTGAATTCAGGGACAGGCCTAATCCTTCGCGACGGCGGGCGGGAGGCCAGAGAGCGGCTGTTGTCGCAACATTTCGAGCAATAGTTCGCGGAAGGCCGTCAGTTTGCGGGGCAGGTGCTTTCGGCCCGGGTGAACTAAGTAAACGCTGCCCGTGTTCGCGACCAGGCGCGGCATGACGCGCACCAAGAGCCCCGCTGGAAGGTCTGCATCTGCCAAGAAGCTTGGCAGCGCGCCGAGCCCGGCGCCGGCTCGCAGCACCTCGCGCGCAAAAAACATGTCATCGCCAATCACGCGCGTGTGCACGCTGACCTCGCGCTGCAGCTTGGCGTTCAGGCCCGCGAACGGCGGCTGACCGCGAAAGCCCACCCAGTCGTGAGTCGCCAATTCCTCGGTCGTCGTCGGCACCCCGCGACGCGCCAGATAGCTCGGCGCGGCGTAAAGCTGGAACGAGAGCGAGCCGACCTTGCGCGCAACCAACGACGAATCGCGCAGCGCCCGGCCTGAAACACGCAACGCGAGGTCGAAGCCATGCCGCACCAGATCGATGACGGAGTTGCTGAGCACGACGTCGACCTGAACGCCGGGGTAACGCCGAGTAAAGCGCGCCACGGCCGGGGCCAACAAGGCCGCACCCAAATCCACGGTCGACGTCACCCGCAAAACCCCCGACGGCGCTTCCTCGCGCTCCGGCAACTCCGCCAACGACGACTCGAGCGCAGTCAACGACGGCAGCACGCGGTCATAGAGCGCGACGCCCGCGGTGCTCGTCGACACCTTGCGGGTGGTTCTGTGAAACAAGATCACGTCGAAGGCCGTCTCGAGCGCGGCCACGGCGCGACTCACCGTCGAACGCGGCACCCCGAGCAGCTCAGACGCCCCGGAAAAACTGCCGCTCTCGTGAACCGCCACGAAGGCGCGCAACAGGTTCAGATCGATTGGTGCCAATTCGCACTAGTCATAGTCAACTCCGGAGATTGTTGCAAAACCAAACTTGCCCCAGAGTCTTTTGGATCCGAAGCCCGGCTCACAAGCAGATATCGGGCTTGGGCGGTGCGAGCGCGAAGGCTTCCACGCGACAACGAATGCTGCCGAAGGGTGACACCTCGAAGTGCACCGACATGCGGCAATCACGAGCGTTCTTCGGCTCGAACCACCACGCCTTCTCACACGTGCCGCGGCCTGATTCGAGCTTGGTCACGGCGTACCGAGCGCGGGTCTTGAGCGGGCCGCAGCTCGCGGCTCCGAAGCTGCGGTCCTCGTCGTTGCCGAGCAAGCGGCCGCTGACCTCCACGTCCTCCGAGAACACGCGAAACTCCAGGGCGTTCTCGGGGTCGGCCGTGCACTTCAGCTTTCCCGAGCAAGCGCTGCCGGCGCAGCACGGCTGATTGCGACCGCCACACGAGAGCTGGCAGCTGCCGTCGACGCAGATCGCGCCGCCGCTGCAGCTCTGCCCATCGCACGGCTCACCGGGCGCACCGACCGCGACGCAGCGAACATCGATGCAACCGAGCCCACCATCACAAGACACGGCGCCTGCACAGCAGTGCTGCCCGCGTTTGCCACAGAAGTCGCACAATCGATCGGTGTAGGCGGTCCGAAATGCGCTGCGCGCGACCGCGAGCGTGACCGGTTTCTCGCTGGTGAGCTCGCGCGCCCCGCCGTTCGTACGGCGCTCGATGAAGCCGCCCGAAGCCAGCCCGGCGTTCAACTCGAGGCTCTTGCCCGTAGCGTCCTCGAGGCTCAACGTAACGCTGGGCGTGCCCACCAGCGCTTTCTGCACGTAGCTCGTGTCGGGCTTGCATAGGGCCTCGAGACATCGCCCTTCTGCCGTCTGCCCCTGGAGCCTGGTGGCGACGCCGACCAGCGTAACGAAGCGCGCATCGCGAATCGAGACGCGCGCCGAGAGCCGACTCGAACCCATCGCTTGGGCGTCGACGCGCGGCAACCAAGGGACCAACCGGCCGAGCGAGACTCCCGCGTGCGCGTCGCTCGCTTCCGTGAAAGCGTCGGCGATTTCCAAGTTGAAGGCCGCGTCGCCACGCTGCAGCAGCGTCTCGTATTCGAGCGGCGCGTCGAAACAATCAGCGAGGGCGCTTTCTTCACCGGCCTGGGAGGTCCCGTACCAACCCAGACTCGTTACGTTTGGCACGTCGAGACAAGTCAGCTCGGTACCAATCCCAGCCTCGCCGACCGCCTTGTCGAGCAACGGCTGAAGCCGCTCGCAGTACCCCGTTTGGGGCGGCAGCGTGGCCTTCGGTGCGTTCCCGGGCTGCGGTGCCCCGCCGCAACCGGACAGCCACCCGAGAGTCGCAACGACGAAGAAGAGAAGCGGCTGACGCACGTGAAAGCCCGCATTCGAGAGCGGTAAGCTTTTTTACATCTGCGCGCCTGGAACCGCCAGCGCGACAAATTCTGGAAACCTCCTAGTGCGTTTGGCAAGGCCAAGCTCGGCGCGAGATCAGCTTCAGGCCAATAGGCCGAGACACAAAGTGCGGGCATTTCCGCGGCACTTTGAGACTTCTGCGTGCTCACACCCCAAACGACACGGCCAACCGGGCAGCGACACATTGATCATCGCAAACGAACGTGCCTACGTTGCGCGCCCAAAACGGGGTGATGCGTGGTCAGGCACGTTCGAAATCGCGTGAACGCCCTGCTCACCCCTGAGAGTTAACTAGGAGAACACATGAACTTAAAGGCTTCTTTCCCGCTCGTCCTCGCTGGCGCGTTGTGCGCGACGCTCACCTTCACCGCCTGTGGCGACGATGACTCCACGGCGACGGCCCACGGCGGCGCGGCCGGCTCGTCTTCGGGCGGCTCATCTTCGGGCGGTAAATCGGCGGGTGGCGCAGCTGGCGACATCGCTACGGCCGGCGGCGAGTCCGCTGGCGCGCCTTCCCTAGGCGGCACGGGTGGAGTGTCGAGCTCTGCCGGCGCTCCGTCTACCGAGGCTGGCGCAGGCGGCGTGCCCTCGACCCCCGGGGGCGGCGCGGGCGGCGCCTAGGCGACCGACCACGCGGCGGCGTTCACGAAACTCGCGCGCGAGAACGAGTGAACGCCGCCATCCGATCAGACGTAAATCAGGACGGATCAGGCCAGTTTGGCGTCGACCGTGAGCTCGGGCACGGAGGCGAGCGCCTTCGAAATCGGGCAATTCTGTTTGGAGAAGGCGACCTTTTCCGCGAACAGTTGCGCGTCGGCACCCGGCACGGTGGCAAGCGTCACGAGCTCGATCTTCGTGATGGCGGGGCCTGCGCCGAGGTGCACGGTCGCGGTGGTTTCGATGCTGGTCGGAGGATGTCCGGCGTTGGTAAGCTGGGCAGCGAGGAACATCGAGAAGCAGCCAGCCTGAGCCGCTCCAATCAGCTCCTCGGGATTCGTACCCTGCGTGCCGCCTTCGAAGCGCGACACGAACGTGAACGGCGCGTCAAAATAGCCGCTCGCGCCTTTCATCGTCCCTGAACCTTCTTTGAGAGTTCCGCTCCACTTTGCTGACGCCTTCGAAATTGCCATGATGTTCCTCCGTGAAGCCGACAGGCTTCGAGGCGCGGAGTTTAGAGCGGGAGCGCGCGTCTCGTAAGGGGCCAATCCGCGTTTTTGCGCGTGCGCCGCGGCCGAACACGCGGGCCGACCGAGCGCCAGGCTCGCGCTCCCCCAAAGCGCTGGGTGCGCGTCGAATTTGCTTAATTCTCACGTGGGCGGCACGGTTAGCAGGGTCCACTCACGCCCGGAGGGCATCCCTTGTACCGCCTACAACCCCTGGAGTCGCCCGAAGCAGCGCTCGGCCGGATCGCAAGCGAAGAGCTCGCGCTCGCGCTCGAATGGCTGGGCGGCGCCGATCGCGCGCTCATCTTGCGCGTTCACGAAACGCGCAAGCACATCAAGCGGCTGCGTGCGTTGTTCGCGCTCGTTCGAGGTTCGGTCGAAGCCGCGCACGTGCAGGCGCCGACACTCGCGCTGCGCGCTGCCGCGACGGCGCTGTCCGAGCCGCGCGCACGCGCCGCCATGCTCGAGTGCTACCAAGACTTGGTCGAGCGCTTTCCAGAGGTCTGGGATGCGCGAAGTTCGACTCGCGTGCGTGAAGCGCTCGAAGCGCGGCTGTTCAGCGAACAACAAGCAGCGCCGTCGATTGCGGAAGCCTTGACGTGGCTGGCTCGAACGCGGGTCGAAGTGCGTGAGCTCAAGCTTCAAAAGGTCGGCTTCGCGGCCTTCGAGCGGGGCTTTCGCCGCGTGTACGCGGCGGCGCGAAACGCCTATGACCTCAGCCTTTGCGACGGACGAGTCGAACATTTCCACGCCCTTCGCACGCGTCAAAAGCGCCACCTCTACCACGTGGAGTTGCTCGAGCCGGTTTGGCCAGGGCCGCTCCGCGCCTTGCGGGCCGAACTCGATAGACTGGGCGAACTGCTCGGCGAGCACCACGACCTGTCGCTCTTCGCAGCTGAGCTCAGACACCCGCTCCGACTCGATGCCGAGGTCGACGCGCTGGATGTCGTCGCCACCCAGAGGCTGCGAAAGCTCGAGCGCGAGAGCCATTCGATCGGCGCACGCGTGTTTGCCGAGCGCCCGCGCGTGCTGAGCGAGCGCGTTGCCGCCTACTTTAGCGCTTTTCGAGAGTAAGCTCGCCACATGGGACGCCGCTCCGGACTCGGCTTTCGCAGCAAGCTCGTGTTCTTGCTGCTGTTGGGCGCAGGCGCCATGGCCGCGCGAACTGGGGCGCTGTCGCAGCGCTCTGCCCCGCTATCGCCGGCACCGATGCGCGATGCCAGCAGCGCGCATCCGCCCAGGGAGCAGAAAGCCGCGCCGCACAGTGATGACGCCGTCTCGAGGGCGAACCGGCCGAGCTCCCCCAAGGCCGGCGCGAGCGCTGCCACAGCCGAACGCGCCCCCCGCAGCGCCGCGCGCGCGCCCGGATCAGTCGAGCAGAGCCCGCATGTGACGCTCGGTGTGCCGACCGACCGCGACTCGTCCGACGACTATTTGATGGACGAGCAGGAGTACGTGCTTTCCTACAATCCAGAGCGGCGCGGACCGAACTGGGTATCTTGGAAGCTTGACGCGAGCGACCTCGGCCACGTGCCGCGGGCCACCCGCTTTCGCTCGAACGCAGAGCTACCGGGCGAATTTTATCGCGTCACACCGGGCGACTACCAAAACACGAACTACGATCGCGGCCACTTGTGCCCGTCGGCAGATCGCGATGTTACGCGCGAGCGCAACGAACGCACCTTCTTGATGACGAACGTGCTGCCGCAGCTGCACGAATTGAACGCCGGCCCCTGGGAACGGCTGGAACAGCACGAGCGCGACTTGGCGCACGAGCCGGATAGTCAATTGTTCATCGTGGCCGGTGGCATCTTCGAGGCCGAGTGTCCGACCATTGGGCATAAAGTCGCGGTTCCGACGGCAACCTATAAAATCATCGTCGTTCTAAGGCGCGGGCAGCGACCGAGCGACGTAACGCGAGAGACGCGGGTCATCGCGGTCATGATGCCAAACACGGCGGGCGTCGGAGAGCACGCCTGGACCGATTTCGCCACCTCGGTCGACGCCATCGAGCAGGCCAGCGGCTATGACTTCTTGGCGCGCGTGCCTGACGCCATCGAAAACGCCATCGAAGCCCGGCGCTTCTAGACGCTTCGCTGCGTATAGGGCCGGATTGCGCAGGCCTTCTGCGCGGGATGCGCATCGCCTTGCGCAACACCGCCCGCGCCCCTTCGAAATCAGGGCTCTGTCGAGCTGGCACGGTTGCTGCTGAGTGTTGGCTCAATAGGGGAATCGAAGCCATGGAAAGCCAGCACTTGTTCGCCGTCCACTTGGAGCCGAGTCCAAGTCCCGACGGCCATTCGCTCGACAGCGCCCGAGTGTCGACGGCAGCAGCGTACGTCCTCGAGTCCGCGCCGAGCCCTGCCCGCAAGGAACGTCGAGGCTCCCAGTCACCCGTCGAGCACGAACCAGCCACGATTTGGTCGGACGTGGCCAACGGGCGGCGCCTGGTCGCAGGCTGGTACGACGAAGGGGGGCGCCGCTACCTCATCGTGCGGCCGAAGCCGGAAGGCGAACGCTCGACGCTCTCCAATCGTGAACGCAAAGCGCTCAAGCTGCGTGCCATGGGCTACGCGCTCAAGGTCATCGCGGACGAGCTCAACGTGTCGCTATCGACCGCGTCACGCGACGTCTCGCGGGCGATGGCCTTCGTGGGACTGCATTCGGACTCTGACGTCGCCGCGGTGTTTGGCCATGGCACGCTCTGACCTCACGGATGCGAACGGGCTCGGCGACGATCTGCCGCCGCCCCAGGATCTAGCGCTCGAAAGGCGGGACTCGACGCCAGAAGGAACCCTGTTGCTGAGCTTTCCCGTGGCACGCGACGCCGCACCGGCGCGCGCTCCGGTCGTCCTCACGCCGAGCGAGCGCGCCGTGCTGCGAGCGCTGCTCGCCGGCGCTACGAACGGCCAAATCGCCGCGCGGCGCGGCGTTTCCCCGCGCACGGTCGCCAACCAAGTCGCCGCTCTATTTCGGAAGGTGCGTGTGCATTCGCGGCTCGACCTGGCCCGGATTGCATTGCACAGCGAGCTCGAGACGGAGTGCTAGTGCACTGCGCTGCGCGTCAGAACGCTCAACCCTTCGCGCGCGGGCGGGGCAGCTCGAATTCGCGCAGGCGATTTACCAGCGTGCGCCGCGAAATCCCGAGTTCCTCGGCGGCGCGGGTTTGATTGCCGGCGCAGCGCTCGAGCGCGCTCAAGATACGCTGCCGCTCGAGATCGCGCATTTCCCCGCGCAAGCGATCCATGTCGCGATTCAGCGGGGCGGCGGCTTCGGCAGGTTCTGCAACTTCACTCGGGTCAAGTCCTGGCCCTGGCTGCTCGCGCCGCAGTTTGGGAGGCAAATGCGCGAGTTTTACCTGATCGCCTTCGGCGAGCACGGCGGCCCGCTGCATCGTGTTGCGAAGCTCGCGCACATTGCCGGGCCAGCTGTACTGAGTGAGGACCGTAACGACGTCCGGCGAGAGCCCGAGCGGTTCGCGATCGAGCTCTCGCGCGACGCGCTCCAAAAACAGCTCGGCGAGCGGAAGGATCTCGAGCCTGCGTTCGCGCAAAGGCGGGATGAACAGCGACAGCCCGGCGATGCGAAAGTACAGATCGGAACGGAACTCGCCGCGCTCGGCGCTGGCTTCGAGGTCGCGGTTCGTCGCGCAGACCAGGCGCGCATCGAACTCCCGCGGGCTGCGCCCCCCCACGCGAACGACCTTTCTTTCTTCCAGCGCACGCAACAATTTGGCCTGCGTCGTGAGCGGCAATTCGCCGATTTCATCCAGAAACAAGCTGCCGCCGTCGGCGGATTCGAAGAGGCCGTTCTGCGACTGAACGGCACCCGTGAAGGCGCCCTTCTCGTGGCCGAACAGCTCTGCCTCGAGCAGGTTCTCGGGCAGCGCAGCGCAATTCACGGCGATGAATGGGCCGTCTTTGCGCGGCGAGTTCTCGTGCAAGGCGCGCGCGAACACTTCTTTGCCAACCCCTGTTTCGCCGAGCAAAAGCACGCTGAGCGGGGACGCGGCGGCGCGCTTGAGCTGCTGATCGAGTTCGACCATGTGCGGGTCGCAAACGACCCGCGCGCTCGTGCGGCCACGACCCGTCGCGTCGAGCTTGGGTCGACCCACGAACGCGAGCACGCTGCCGAACATGAGCCGGTCGCCAGGCGCGATCGGCAACGATTCGGCGCGCAAGGGGCGCAGGCTCTGGGTCTGCCCACCACGCACGGGTTCGCGGACCTGCACATGGGTCCCGTTGGCGCCCCCGAGATCTTCCACGCGGAGCTCCGCCCCGAGGTGAATGCGCGCGTGACGGCGTGAAACAGAGGCCTCGTCGATGCGCACTTCATTGCCTTCAGCGCGGCCGACGCCGACGCTTCCAGCCGCGGGCAACGTGTGCCGAACCAACCCCTCGGGGGTGACGATGAGCAAAGTGAATGGCTGGGCGCTTTCGGTACTCAATGGAGGCTACCGCTCAGTATAGGCGAGGTCGCTTGGATTTTCAGAACGGGTTATCAAAAGCTGAACCCTGCGCCGAGGGTGGGACTCATGCTGAAATGGCGGCCGCTGCTCGGCTCACCCGCAAACACTCTCGAAATCGGGGCGCACGCGACACTCGCTCCCGGCGAATCGGGGCAATCTCCAGCGGCGCTGAGCAGAGGGCCTGCGAAACGGCTTCCGGCCACGGGGAAGAAGTCCGCTTCGAGCAGCGCCGCGAAGCGGAAGCGTCCCACGCGACGCTCGACGCCGAGCGAAAGCGCGATCAGCGGGGCTGGGTCGGTGACAGCAGGCACGGCCGAGCCGCGCAAATTTTCAGTCGGGCCATTCGAGAAGGCAACGCCCGAATACTCCAAAGTCCGCGTCACGAGCCAGATCCCTCCGCCCGCCATCGCCAACAACGACAGATCGCGCGCCACGGAGCGGTTGAACGACGCTTGGGCCAAGAGGAAGGGCCCGCCCGAGCCGACTCGCTCATCGAGCGCGTACGTGACCCGGCCGTTTTCGAAGGGAACGAACGCAGCGCGCGAAACACGCTGGCGCTCCGCGCGAAAGCCTCCGCTCAGCCAAGCCCCGAACCCGCTAGGGTGTCGCACGCCGAAACTGAGCGCCCCGAGCGCGCCGAGCGCCGCCTTACTGCCCGCGCAATGGTCGGGGCAGCTCGACTCGAGACCGGCGCCGGTGCGGGGTGCGTAGCTCGCACCGAGGCGCGCTCCGACTTCGAAGGCCCAGATTCGTTGCTTCGGCCAGCGCGCGTGATCGGGATTTCGGAGCAGCTTCACGGCGAGCGCCGGAGAGTCGCTTTCAGAAATGCGCACATGGACTGTCTGCGCAAAGTAGCCTTCTTCGCTCACCGTGAATCGGTAATCTCCGATTGGAAGCCGCCCCTGAAAGCTTCCGTGACCGAGGGGTACCCCGGCAAGATCGAGGCTAGCCGTCGGCGGCGTGGCACTGAGGCTCAGCCTGGGCCCAAGCCGCCGCGCCGGCAATCGCAAGAGCTCGGTGCGCCCGCCGAGTACTTGAATCGCTTGCGGCGCGCTGCCGAAGCCATCGCGCTCGAGGTACAGCACGTGACGCCCTGCGGCGAGGGTCCCCTCCCAGGGCGTGGCCCCGAGCCGCGTTCCGTCGACGAATACATCCAGGGCCCCGTGGTTGAGACTTTCGATGCGCAGCGCCCCGAGATTGGCCAACGGCTCGAGTTCGGCGTCGAGGGTGCGCGTGGTCCCGACCTGCACATCGAGCTCCACACTGAAGGCCTTGTAGCCATCTTTCACGATGCGGAGGGTCTGTCGCCCAGGCAGCACGCGCAGCGCTGTCCGGAACGGCAGTCGCCCACGGGGGCGCCCGGCAATGGTCACCAGCCCATCGACGTTGGCCGAGAGCTCGAGATATCCGATCTGACCTCGCAGCGCCGCCATCACTGGCGCCAAATTCTCGCGATCCTCCTGATTCAAGTCGGCGGGGAAGCGCGCCAACACTTCTTCGTAAAGCTCGAGCGCCTCATCGCTGCGCTTGAGTCGCTCCAGGCAGATCGCGGCGTTGACCGTGTTTTTCCCCGAAGGAACGAGCTCGCGCGAACGCAAGAACTGCTCGAGCGCGCGCTCGGTGTCGCCAGTCGCGAGCAGGGCTACCCCCCGTCGGAACAGCTCCTTGGCCTCTGCCAACTGACTGGGAGCGGGCTCTGCATGGAGCGCCGATGCGAGAAGGCCCATCGCAACACCCACCGCCAGGCGGGTCAGCAAACGCGGCCAAGAGAGAACCACACCTTCAAGTAGGCGAGCCGCCCGCATCCCGCAAGATCCGACTACCCAACTTGCGCAGCGACTTGCACAGTTCGGGCGTGGTCGGGCGCAACCTCGGAAGATCGAGGGCAAACTGAGACCTTTGGCGCGGGTGAGCGGGCTGGCCCAGCTCTTGCTGTTCGGGGTATCACGCCTTGACACCCTGCTTCGGCGCGCGTGAAAACGAGTCCTCTTTTTGGGCATGGACTCGCGTCAACCGCGCGGGTAATTGACCATCGGATATCCCAAGTGAGCATCACGACTCCCACACTCACGCTCGTTCGGCAGCGCTCCTCCTTACTTCTGTGGGCCTTCGGCCTGTTCATGCCTGCGGCCTGCGGGGAGACGAACGATTGTAAGGGCCCCTATGGGCTGTGTGTTGCTAGCGGCAGCGGCGGCTCCGCCGGTGACGCGGGCGCGACGGCGGACGCTGGCGCTCCCGGTAGCACCGAAGCGGGGGCAGGCGGCGTCCCCTGGGAGGTTGGAGGCGCAGGCGGCGTCGGGCCTTTTGGCAGCAGCGCCGGCGCGGGCGGCGTCCCAACTCCTGAAGCGACAGGCGGACTGGACGGCAGCGGCGGGGACCTCGTGATTCGAAGTTCCGCGGGCGGCTCTCACGTCGATCCGGGCACTCCGGGCAATGCAGGCGCTGCCGGCAGCGCGGGCGATATCGGGTCCGGGGCCGTTGGCGGCGCGGGCAGCGGCAGCGGCAGCGGCGGTTCGAAGTCTTTCGGGGGTTCTTTCGGAGGCGCCGGCAAGGCAGGCGGAGGCCCCGGCGGCGCGGGAGCCGGAGGAAAGCCGTTCGGCGGTGCAGGAGGCGTGGGAAGCATTCCACAGTGCCCCGCGGTGGCACCGCTCGGGGGCTCGTTCCCGTGCGACGCAGGGACGTTTGGAGCCGGTCCCATTTGCA
>JAEUAF010000923.1 GCA_019695485.1 Sorangium sp. | reverse complement strand
GGCGAGCTCAACTTGGTGGCGCTCGTGTTGCGCGCCACGGCGGGCATGCACGTGCGCGGCGCCGAGCAGACCTTGCTGGGCTCCGAGTTCGGCCATGATTTGCCCTGGGGCGCGAGTCTCGGGATCTTGCCGCAGGTGCTCGGCATCGACGACAACGGGCACTGGCAGTGGACGCTGGAAGCGCATGGCGCGATCGCGCTCACACCCAAGTTCGCGGCGCGCACCGAATCGCCCTCGATGCTCGGGCTATCGGCGCGCTACGGCGTCGGGAACTTTGGGTTGATTCTGGGCGGCGAGCTACCGCTCTCGGACGCGGTCGGCGCGCCGCGCGTGCGGGCGGTGCTCGGCATTTCGTACGCGCCGCGCGTCGTCGACAGCGACAAGGACGGCGTGCCCGACGACAAAGATCAGTGCGTCGAACTCGCCGAAGATCGAGACGGTTTCCAGGACAGTGACGGCTGCCCCGACTTCGACAACGACGACGACGGAGTGCCGGACGACACCGACAAGTGTCCCACGCAAAAGGAAGACAGCGATGGCTTCCAGGATGACGACGGCTGTCCCGATCCGGACAACGACCAAGACGGCGTGCCCGACGCTGCCGACAAGTGCCCGAACGAGCCGGGCCCCAAGGGCGGCGCGGATCCAGGGTGCCCGCTCAAGGATCGGGATCTGGACGGCGTCCCCGACCGTGGAGATCGTTGCCCGACGCGACCCGAGGATCGCGACACCTTCCAAGACGAAGACGGTTGCCCGGATCCCGACAACGACCAAGACGGCGCTCCGGATGCGGAGGACGCTTGCCCCAAGGCCGCAGGCGCCGAACGCTCCGACGCCAAACTCAACGGATGTCCAAGCCCGGATCGCGACGGCGACACCTTCGACGACAGCCAAGACAAGTGTCCGGATCAACCCGAAGACTTCGACGGCGAAGCGGACGACGACGGTTGCCCCGAACCCGCGGGTGGACCGCAGCCCCTCGCGAAGCTCGAGCCTCAAGGCACCGGCACGGCGCTCGTGCTCGCGCATCCCCTCACATTTGCGGGTGACGCGCTCGACGCGAAGTCCCAGGGGACTGTGCGCGCCATCGCAGCTGTGCTCAACCAGCGGCCCGACGCCGTGCTGTTGATCGGCGCACGACCGCTGGCAGCCGGCGCAGAAGCCGAGCAAGCGGCGCTCAATCGCTCGTTCGCCGTCGTCGAGGCCCTGCGCCACTACACCCATCGCGACGAGTGCGCCGAGACCATCGCCTGGGAGGCGGTGGAGAAACTCCCGTCGGCGAGCAAGACGGGGCTCGGTTTCTTGGTGTTGTCGGCTCCGCCGCCCCCTGCCCCCGCGAAGCAGCCGTGACCCCGCGCTTCTGGGCCGCCCTTGCCGTCCTCGGCAGCGTCAGCCTGGCTCACGCAGCGGGGCGGCGTAGCCCGAGTGTGAGCCACGCCGCAAACCCGTCTGCGCTCTCGCTCAGGGATCGCGTCGGGGCTGCGCGACTCGAGCTCGCGCTGCGCGGGCAGAACGCGCTCGAACGAGAGCGCGCGCTGACACGACTCGGCAGTTTGGGCACCGCCCACGCGCTCGATCTTCTAGTCCGCGCCTTGGACCCAAATGGATCCGCGCAATCCGCGCGAGAACGGCTGATCGCCGTGCGCATGCTGGCCAAGCGCGTCGACGTGACGCCGGTGCGCGAGTGCTTGGTGCGCGTCATGACTGGCATCAGCACGAGCGCGGAGCGCGCCGAGCCGTTGCAAGGGTTGTTGCGCGATACGTCAGCTCTCGCGCTCTCCGCGAGCGGGGACGCGGCATCACTGGAAGCCCTGGGCAAGGCGCTCCGCCAACCTGGGCGCGTGGCGCAGGCGGCGGCCGCGGCGCTCGCTGCGCACCCTCCGAGCGACTTGGCCGCGCTGGTCCGTGCGCACTTCTCGCCGACCGAGGAGCTCGTGCGCGTGCTCGAGAATCTGGGCGATGAACGCGCGTTCGAGCTCTTGCGCGACGTGGTGCGGCGGGCCCCGCCAGATTTGAAGGCGAGCGCAGCGCTCGCGCTGACCCGACTCGGCAACTACGAGACCGTCGAGCTCGCGCGGCGCTGGAGCGAAACGCCGAACGCCAAGGAGCTCCGCGTCTCGGCCCTTCAGATCTTCCTGTTGTCGGAAAGCGCGGAGGCCGGCGCGCTCCTCGCAGAGCTTTTGCGCGACCCGGAAACGCGCGCGCAGGCGCTCGGTTTGGCGGCTGGCACGCGCGATGTACGCCTCGAAGCCGCGCTGCTCGCAAGTTTGCCGCTCATCGAGTCGGCCGACATGCCGCAGCTCTTCGCGGCGCTCGCTCAAAACGCCGGCAGTCGCGGTCTCGCCGAGCTGGCTCGGCAGCTCGAACTGGGCCATTTTGCGGGGCCAGCCGCCTACGCGCTCGCCAGCTCTCCGAACCCCGACGCCAGCGCGGTGCTGCTCTCGCTGCTCGCGAAGCCCGAAGCGCGGCGCTTTGCGGCACGCGCCCTGGTGCTGCGCCGCGGCGTGCATGGAGAACTCGATCGCCCGCTGAAGGCGGCCCTCGCCACGCTGCTCGCCTCCGCCGATGTCAGAGACCGCGCCGTCGGCGCCTACGGCACCGCGCTGCTCGCGCCCGAACGCGCCGCCGAGCTCATCGCGAGCAAAGACGCGAGCATCGTCCAGGCTGCCGCGCGGGCCGCGCCCTTCGTGGGCACCGCCGCGGCGGCAGTGCGACGCTTAGTGGGCGAACCGACACCCGCCACGCGCAGCGCACTCGCGTTGCTACTCATCGATCCCGAGGCGCGCGATAGCGTCCCCACCCAGACGTTGCTGGAGCTCGTGGCAGACGGCGGGGTCGCGAGCTTCCTAGCCCTCTTCGCGCTTTCTGTGCGGGAGACCGATCTGGAACGCTCGCGCGAATACTTCGATTCGCCCGATCCCTTGCTGCGAGCCGCCACCGCGCTCGGTCTGGGGGAAAATGCGACGCCCAGGGCGCTCGGTGTGCTCGCCAACGCCTACCGCTTCGAGGCGGACGCCGACGTGCGCTTCGCCATCGTCCATGCGCTGAGTCGGAGAAAAGAGCCGTCCCGCCTGCGAACCCTCGAGCTTGCCGCCGCACTCGACCCCGAGGCGCGAGTCCGTGAAGCGGCCCGGCTCGGGCTCGGCGGAGCTCGGCCGGCCACGTTCGCGGCCGGTCGCGGCCTGTTGTGGGCCGAGCTCGACGCCGGGACGGACGCACGCGTTCCCGCCGCCGTCGTACTCGTGCCTGGCGGGCTCGGCTTGCCAGTGCTTGCCGATCCCGACGGGGTCCTGGCTGTCAGCGGGCTGCCCCCTGGGCTACTCTCACTGCGGCTTGCGCTCGAACCGCGGGGGAGCAAGGCTCCGACCGAGATTCCCTAGGGTCTTCTAGAATGTCCAAAGCTAGCTCGCCGAAGAAGGCGCCCGACGACGCGCCCACGTTCGAGGCCTCTGTTCACCGCCTCTCCGAAATCGTCGAACGCCTGGAGGGCGGCGAGCTGCCGCTGGAGGAATCGCTGCGCCTCTTCGAAGAAGGGGTGCGCCTCGCGCGCACCGCGCAAGCGCGGCTCGAAGCCGCCGAAAAGCGCGTCGAGGAGCTCCTCGAGATCGACTCCGAAGGCAACCCGCTCGTGCGCGAGCTGTCCGCCGACGAGTGACGGCAAGGAAGGGGAACCACGTGACGCTGTTCGCCGAAAAGGCAGCCATGCTCGTGATCGGAAACGAGCTTTTGTCGGGCAAGATTCAGGAACAGAACCTCGTCGAGCTCGGACGGCTCCTGCGCGTGCTCGGCGTTCGCCTAGTCCGGGTCTGCCTGGTGCCGGACGAGGTCGACGTGATCGCCGACGCGATCCGCGAGCTCCGTCGGCTCGCCGACGTGGTGTTCACGAGCGGCGGCGTGGGCCCCACCCACGACGATGTCACGATTGAGGCGGTCGCGCGCGCCTTCGACGTTGAGGCCGCGGTTGATCCGGGACTTTCTGCCCTGCTGCGCGAGGTCTACGGCGAGCGCTGCACCGACGCCCATTTGCGCATGGCACTGGTGCCCGTCGGTGCCAAACTCGTGAGCACGAAAGATGCCAAGTGGCCGACGCCTTTGATGGGCAACGTGTTCGTGTTGCCCGGCGTTCCCGAGATCTTTCGGATGCGGCTCGACACGATTCGCGAGCACGTCAGGGGGCCGCGCGCGTTCGTGTCCAAGGCAGTCTTTCTGAAGCTCGACGAACCCGAACTCACGCCGACCCTCGACGCGGTCGTGGCGGCACATCCCTTGGTGGAGATTGGCTCCTATCCCAAGTGGTTTGACACGAGCTACAAGACCAAAGTGACCTTCGACGGGCGGGATGAGCCCTTGGTCCTCGCCGCGTTTTCCGACTTCGTGGCGCGCGTGCGTCCGAGCGACGTGGCCCGCGTCGAGTAGGGCGTCCCCAGGGCGAGACCTGACCGAACCTGCGCGGAGCGGCGCTACACGCCGGCGGAAGCGCGCACCGCCAGCCAAGCTCGCCGGCAAAACCGCGTAGATTTCGCCTGGCATGCGTCCTGCCTTGCGCTAGCCCGATGGACTTCCGCGAACGTGCGTTGAGCAGCGGCGTCGAGACGCTCACCGACTCCGAGCTGTTGGCGATCCTTTTGGGAACGGGCAGCGCGGGGGAACCGGTACACCGGCTTGCCGCCGCGCTGCTCGAGCAGGAGGGCGGCCTGCTCGGCTTGTCGCAAGCATCTCCCCACGCCCTGACGCAGCGACGCGGCGTCGGCCGCGCGAAAGCAGTGCTGCTCGGTGCTGCCTTCGAGCTCGGTCGACGCGCGCATCTAGGCGCGCTCGTTCCCCGAACCAATCGCATTCAGAGCTACGGCGAGGTGGTCGAATGGGCGCGGCCACGCTTCGCCAGCCTGGAGCACGAAGAGGTTTGGCTTCTGGCGCTCGACGGCAAGAATGCTCTGAAGTCGGCGCGCCGCATCGCTCAGGGCGGTGCGCACGGCTGCGCCCTCACCACGCGCGACGTGCTGAGTCCCGCGTTGCGCGACCGCGCCAGCGCCATCGTCTTGGTGCACAATCATCCAAGCGGAGATCCGAAGCCGAGCCGCGAAGACATCGAGATGACGCGAGCCATCGCTGCCGCGTGTGACGTGGTGGGAGTGCCGCTCTTCGATCACGTCGTGGTGGCGCGGGAGGGCGCCTCGTCGCTCTTCGAAATTGGGGCATTCTGAGGTGAATTCGTGGCTGACCTCTGGCGAAAAACCAGGAGCGCGGCATGACCGAGAGGGCGCGCGGTGCTAACCTCCGCCGAACCGATGCAGGCACACGAGGTGCTCTCCCACGCGCGACCGAGGCTGATGAGCCGCGCCGAATACGATCGGCTCGTCGATGAGGGGCTCTTCGCGCGCGAACGAGTCGAGCTGATTCGGGGCCTGGTCGTAGAGATGTCACCGATTGGCACGCACCACGCCGACGCCATCGATTTTCTGAATCGCTTCTTCGTGCGAGCGTTGGGCGATGAGGCTGTGGTGCGCGTGCAGTTGTCGTTCGTGGCAAGTGATGACTCGGAACCCCAGCCTGATCTCGCACTGGTTCCAGCGCGTCGCTACGCCACCGAGCACCCCGCGCAGGCGTTTCTGATTGTCGAGGTGGCCGACACCTCGCTCAATCACGACCGCGAGACCAAGCGCCGGCTGTACGAGGAGAGCGGCGTGCCTGAGTACTGGATCGTCGACGTTCGCGGCTGTGCGGTCGAAGTCTACGTGCTCGAAGGAAATGGGTATCGCGACGCCCTCAGGTTCGGGCGGGAACAGCGCTTGGCGCCGCAAGCGTTTCCGCAGGCGGAGCTCAGCGTGGCTGAGCTTTTCCCTTGAAACGCGCTGTGCTCGGGCGCCACGAGGGGCTGGGGCGCTCGGGGCGCGAGCAAAGCGGCACGCATAGTTCGTTCGAGCTCCGTGGCGAGGCCCGCCTCTCGCTGCACAGAGCGCCCTGCGGCGAAGCACACAGCAGCGTCAAGCGCAGTCCGTGGATGACGCGCTCGCA
>JAEUAF010000921.1 GCA_019695485.1 Sorangium sp. | reverse complement strand
ATCTGGATGATGCGCTGCAAGACGTGTTCATCGTCGTGCAGCGACGGCTCGCGGAGTTCGACGGCAAGGCACAG
Source organism: Sorangium sp. (assembly GCA_019695485.1). Taxonomy (GTDB): domain Bacteria; phylum Myxococcota_A; class Polyangia; order Polyangiales; family Polyangiaceae; genus PMG-095. The sequence goes on along the minus strand of JAEUAF010000921.1, from coordinate 11,367 downwards.
CTCTCGACTTGGCTCTATGCGATCGCGCTGCGCATCGCGCGCAAATACCGCGTGCGCGCGCGCCTCACGACCGAGCCCATCGACGCGCAGGCCGAAGCTCGACCGGCGCCCGCGGGGGACCAGGAGGCAACGCTGCAAGTGAATGAGCGCTTGCAGCTGGCGCGGGCTGCGCTGGCCGCGCTCGACGACGAGAAGCGCGAGATCTTCGTGTTGTCCCAGGTGGAGCAGATGTCGGCCCCCGAGATCGCCAGTATCACCGGGCTGCCGCTGAACACGGTTTACTCGCGACTGCGCGCGGCACGGCAAGCGTTCGCTGCGCGCGTGCTCGTGCTTACGGCGAAGGAAAGAAACTCAGCATGACCTCAGATCCTGACCTCACTTCTTTGGTCGATGCCTTGCGCGCCGATTTGCCGAACGAACACGACAGTGCTCGTCTGCGCGCACGCCTCTCGATGCTGGGGATCGCCGCGGGCGCGAGTGTCACGGGCTCTGCCGCGGCCGCCGCGGGAGCGGGCCTTGCGCCGAGCGCCGCGCTCGCAGCGACGACCGCCGCCGCGAATTCGGCGCCGGGTATCAACGCGGCGCTCGCTGCGAGCCCCGCGCTCGGAAGTGGCGTGGCTCAGGCAAGCGGCTGGGCGGTGATGGCGAAGCTTGCTGTCATTGCCACGGCGTCGCCGTCCGTGGTGGCGGGGCCGCTGTGGTACGTGAACACGCGCGTCGTCTCGGCACCTGCCGCTAGTTCGAGCGTGGCCCAATTGGCTGCTGATCGCGGGCGCGCGTCAGCGAGCGGACGCGAACTCGAGAACGGGCGTGCGCGCGCGGGTTCGGAGCTCGGTCTCGCTGCGCCGGATGACGGCGTAGCGAGTTCGCCCTCGCCTGCGGCGAGCGCTCGAGACGTGGCGTTGTCGGACCCCAACGACGACCAGCCTACTCGAGCGGACGATGACTCTGTGCAGGGCGCGCCGTTGGCTGCCGGTTCTCTCCCAAGTTCCGGGCGCGCGTCGGCGTCACCCGCGATGGCAGGGCCTTCCGCCAGTGCGCTCACGCTCGAGCCGGCGTCGTCGGTCGCGAGCGACGAGCCGCGCGGGTCGGCCAGCGCGGCGGCGTTCGATAGCGAGCCGCGGCCGAGCTTGGCGGACCGGACCACGTTGCGTGAAGAAACGGAGCTCATCGACGGGGCGCTGTCCGCGCTCTCGGCTTCGAACACGACGCGCGCGGCAGCGCTGCTCGCGGAGCACGCTCGGCGCTTTCCGAACGGGCTCTTGTCACGTGAACGGGCGCGCGCCGAGCGCAAGTTGCGGATGCTCCAGGGCAAGCCGTAACCCCAAAACAAGACCTATTTCGAGCTTAACAATGCGGGTGTGTGGAGGATAAAGATGGCAAACCTAAAATCAAGCGTACGGGTCGAAGAGCAGGGCGAGCGTGGGGCGCGTCCACGCCACGAGGGAAGGGCTGCGCGACGCTTCGCCTGGCTCTTGCCTGTGCTGATCTTGGCGCCGCTCGAGCTCGGCGCGAAGGGCTGTGACTCCGCGGTCGTTGGCGACGACTGTCCCCCGGGAGCGACGGCCGCGAAGTGCGTCGGCAGCGGCGGCACGGCAGCTACGGGCGGTTCTACAGCGACGGGCGGCGCCACCGTGACGGGGGGCAAGACTGGAACGGGCGGGAGCGGCGGTGCGACCGGGGTGTGCGGCGGCTTGCTCGGTGCGCAATGCGGGAAGGGAGAATTTTGCGACTTTCCCGTCACTGCGCAGTGCGGAGCCAGCGACCAGACCGGGGTGTGCCGCGCCATCCCTCAGGTTTGCACGACGGAGTACCACGCCGTGTGCGGCTGCGACGGCAAGACCTACGGTAATGCCTGCAACGCGGCCGCGGCGGGCGTCGCGCTGGCGTCCCAGTCCGCATGTGTGACGGTCGGTGAGGCCTGCGGCGGCCTGATTGGAGCGGAATGCGCGAGTGGCGAGTTCTGCAATTACGCAGCGGACGCGGCCTGCGGTGCTGCCGACCAGACCGGTACCTGCACGCTGATCCCCCAGGTGTGCACCGATGAGTACGCGCCCGTCTGCGGCTGCGACGGAAATACCTACGCCACCGCTTGCGTGGCGGCGGCGGCCTCCGTGTCGGTCGTGCATACGGGGGAGTGCGCTGCGACGGCGTGTGGCGGCCTGCGCGGACTCAGTTGTCCTGACGGCCAATACTGCAACTACGCGCTCGACGCGCAGTGCGGTGCGGCGGACCAGACCGGCGTTTGCGCGCCGGTGCCGACGGGACCGTGTCTGCCGAATTACGATCCAGTCTGTGGCTGCGATGGCAAGACTTACGGAACTGCCTGTGAAGCCGCGACTGCGCGTGTCTCCGTGGCCGCGCTCGGCGCCTGCGCGACGACCGGCACTGCCTGCGGCGCTCGCCTCGGCAATACCTGCGCGAAGGGTGAGTATTGCGAATTCTCGCTACAGGCCGCGTGCGGGTTCGCCGACGGGACGGGCCTCTGCACGGCGATTCCGAGCGCCTGCACCAAAGAGCTGAAGCCCGTGTGTGGCTGCGACGGAACCACCTATAGCAACCCGTGCATGGCCGCCTTGGCCGGCGTGTCCGTGGGCCCGGACAGCACCTGTAAGCCGGCTACTGGCGCGAGCTGCGGTGGCTTCAGCGGGCAAATGTGCCAGAAGGGCGAGTACTGCCACTACCCGGACGACGCCCAGTGCGGAGCCGCTGACCAAACCGGTGTCTGCACCCAGATCCCGAGTGGCGCTTGCGACACCATCTACCAGCCGGTCTGCGGCTGCGATGGCAAGACTTACAGCAATGCCTGCGTCGCCGGCCTCGCAGGCACGTCTATTTCCTCGAAGGGCGCCTGTCAGTAGGGCTCCCTTCCTGATTGCGGGCCCTGAAACCGGGCGTGCGATAGAGCGGCAATGCTATCGTGCGCCCGGTGACGCTCCTGACTCGAATCCTTGGAAGAGCAGCCTCTACGGAGGCTCGAGGTTTGCTGGCTGTCATGCAGCGTTCGCGTGTGACGGCCGCACTGGGGTGCGCGCTTCTCGGCGCGTCGTGCGGCGCCAGCACGCCGAGTCCCCGCCCGGAGCCTTCGCGCGCGGCCCCGAATGCGCAAACATCGTCGAGCGTGACAGCGGTGGCGTCCGCGGTCGCGCCGCCGACTGCGCCGGAGAACGTGTTCGTGCGCGACTACGGCGAGGCCGCGCGCCGCATCCGGGAAGCGAGCCTCGCGGGAGACGGCGCCTTTCGCAAACTCAGCTTTCTGAGTGACCATATCGGCGCCCGTTTGAGCGGTTCGCCCGAGCTCGAGCGGGCCGTGACCTGGGCCAAGGACACCTTCAGCGCCGACGGTCATGAGCGCGTGAGCGTCGAGCCGGTGCGCGTGCCGCACTGGGTCCGCGGTGCCGCGTCCGCGGAGCTGCTCACGCCGACGCGACGCGCGCTCGAGGTTCTGGCGCTGGGCGGCAGCGTGGCGACACCACCCGCCGGGATTACTGCCGAGCTCGCAGTGGTGAGCTCCTTCGCCGAACTCGAGGCTCGCAAGGACTCGCTGAAGGGCAAAATCGTGGTCTTCGATCATCCGATGGCCAGCACTGGAAATCCGGGCCTGAACTACGGCGACGCGCTGCCCTATCGCGTCACGGGGGCGTCGCGGGCGGCGGCGTTCGGCGCGGTCGCGGTGCTAGTCCGATCGCTCACGGCCCACAGCCTTGGGGCACCCCACACCGGATCCATGCGCTATCTCGACCCCCACGAGCGCCAAATTCCGGCGGCGAGCATTAGCGTCGAAACGGCGGAATGGTTGCACCGCTTGGCCTCGGCCGGTGAGAAGCTCAGCGTGAAGCTTGCGCTGACCCCGAAGACCTTGCCCGATGCCGATTCGGCGAACGTCACCGCCGAGCTCCGCGGCCGCGAGCGCCCCGAGGAGGTGGTGCTGATTGGCGCGCACCTCGATTCGTGGGACGTGGGGCAAGGCGCGCAAGACGACGGCGCCGGCGTGGTAACCGTGATGCAAGCGCTGACCACGCTGCGCACGCTGGGCCTCGTGCCTCGACGCACATTGCGCGCAGTGCTGTTCACGAACGAAGAGAACGGCGTGCGCGGCGCCAAGCAATATGCCGAGACCCATAGCGCCGAGCTGGAACGTCACGTCGCGGCTTTCGAAATGGACGCCGGCGGCGGCGCGCCGGTCGGCTTCATGACGGACGGAGAGCAGCCGTTTCTGCCCGAGGCCCGCGCGATCGCGGCGCTCTTAGCACCACTCGGTGCCAGCATGGTGGTCCCTGGTTTTGCCGGCGAGGACGTGTCCGCGCTGAAGCCGGGCGGTGTGCCACTCTTTGGCTTCTTACTCGACATTGAGCACTACTTCGACGTGCATCACTCGGTCGCCGACACGCTCGACAAGGTCGACCCGCAGAACCTGCAGAAGGCCGTGGCAGCGCTGGCGACGCAGGCCTTCGTGGTGGCCGATCGCGAAGGCTCTTTCCGTGCATCGCCGAGCGCCGGGGGCACTTCCCGATGAGCGCTCGGGTGCCGAGCAGCACGGACAGCGCCGTCTCCGCGCTGGGCGTCGTGCCGCTGCCGCGCGGGCAGCGCTTGATTGCGCTCGACCTGATGCGCGGTTTGGTCATGGTGCTGATGGCGCTCGACCACAGCTCCGAGGCTTTCAACAGGGGTCGCGTGTTCACGGACAGCGTCGCGTTCTATCATCCGGGCACGCACTTGCCCGCGGCGCAGTTCTTGACGCGCTGGCTCACGCACTTGTGCGCGCCAACCTTTCTGTTCTTGGCCGGGGCGGGGCTCGCCTTCAACGTCGAGAAGGAGCGTGCGCAGGGAAAATCCGCGCTCTTCATCGATCGCTTCCTGCTCGTGCGAGGGGTCGTGATCGCCGCCTTCGAGCTCTGGATTTCATACTTCGTGATGCCGAAAGGGATGTTTCTCTTTCAGGTGCTCTACGCTATCGGCACCAGCTACGTGCTGATGATTCCGCTGCGGCGCCTTCCGACCTGGGCCGTGTTCGCGGTGTCACTGTCGTTGATGCTAGGGCTCGAATTTGCGTGCAATGCGATCCATAAGATGTCCGGCGCTCCGCCGCTTTGGTTGACGCTGCTATTCGTCGGGGGACAACCCAAACCGCTGATTGTCGCTTACCCGACGCTGCATTGGTTCGCCATCATGCTGCTCGGCTGGGTGTTCGGACAGTCCCTCATCCGTCGCCCAGCGGCGCCGCGCGTCACGGCGCGCAAGCTGTTGCAGGTGGGGCTCGGGCTGCTAATCGGCTTTCTCGTCGTCCGGGGCGTCAACGGTTACGGCAACATGTCGTTGCTGCGGGACGATGGCTCGCTGGTGCAGTGGCTCCACGTCAGCAAATATCCGCCTGGCCTTTCGTATCTGACGCTGGAGCTCGGGCTATGTTTTCTCGGCTTGGCCCTGTTTTTTGGGGTCTTTTCCGAAGCTCGCGCGCCGGGGGCGAACCATGTCTTGCTCGTGCTCGGCCAGACGCCGATGTTCTTCTATCTGTTGCACTTTCCGCTCTTGGTCGTGAGTGCGCATGTGCTCGGCGTTGAGCAGACACTCGGTCTGGGTGCTGCGTACCTCGCGGCAGCCGCCGTGGTCACGTTGCTCTACCCCGCGTGTCTGCTCTATCGGCGCTACAAGGCGGCACACAAAGACGGCTGGCCTCGCTACATTTAGCGCGATCGCGGAGGCGGCCTCGCGGGTGCAACTGCTATAGTGGGGGCGATGCAGATCGGCGTCTATGGCGGCAGCTTCGACCCCCCTCACGTGGCTCACGTGCTGTTGGCGGCCTACGCGCTCGCGGTCGGTGGCTTCGACGAAGTGCAGATCGTGCCCGTCTTTTCGCATGCGTTCAACAAGTCGTTGGTCGATTTCGAGCATCGCGTCGCTTTGTGTGAGCTTGCGTTTCGCGATCTGAAACGAGTTCGCGTCTCGCGCATCGAAGCGAGCTTGCCGACTCCGAGCCGCACGCTGTCGACGCTCGAAGCCATCGCTCGCGAAAACCCGTCGGCTTCGCTCAGGCTGTTGGTCGGCGCCGACGTACTCGCGGAGACCTCGAAATGGCACGCCTTCGACGCGATTGCCCGCTTGGCGCCGCCCTTCGTGGTGGGGCGAGAGGGCCACACGCTCGCGCAACCGACAGGCTTCGCGTTGCCCGCCGTTTCGTCGACGCGCGTGCGGGAGCTTTCGGCGCGCAGCGACGATCGCGCGGCCGCGCACGAGCTTGCCGAGCTCGTGCCGGCCCCGGTGCTTGCCTACATTCGCGAGCATCGGCTGTATCGAACGACATCGTGATTTTACGCTGTGCGCGTCGCTCTTTCGCGCGCCGCCCTGGTGGTTTTGGCTGGCGTCACCCCGAGGAGCGAGCAGAATCGATGCATGTTGCATCGTGAGCCCCGCCCTCGACGTCGGGCGTGGCGCGCGGCGAGCGTTTCGTCGCGGGGCGCTCGCCTGACAGGGGTGCTCGTTCTGCAGTTGCTGACTGCCGCCTGTTCCCACAGCGCAGAGTCCTCGACGAACGGGGCGGCCGGAGGGGCCACCTCGCCACAAGAGAAGGGCGGCGCTCCTGCGGCCGGCGGCAGCGCCCAGGGTGGCAGCGGCCTGGGCGGAGCCGCGAACGCTGGCGGGAGCGGCGGCGCTGCGCTCGCTACGGGTGGCAGCGCGCAGGGAGGCTCGGGCGTCGGTGGCAGTGCAGTGATGAGTGGCGGGGCCTCGGGCGCCCCCGTGGGTGGCACCAGCAACACGAACGGCGGCGCGAGCGCAGGCGCGGCGAGTGGCGGGAAATCGCAGGCTTCCGGCGGCGCGAGCGCGGGCGGAGCGGGTGCGCCAGCGGGCGGTAGCGCGGCGACCGATCGCTTCCCGTTTCCGCAGAACAAGCACCTCGCGGCTTGTAGCTATCCAACGAACGCGAGCGCAGCCGACGCCGAGCGAGCCTACAGCGCGTGGAAGACAGAGCTACTCACCTCGAGCGGCGCGGGCGGACACCTCCGCGTGCAGCGCCCCAATTCCCCCGGCGCCGAAACGAACTCGACGGTTTCCGAGGGCATCGCATACGGCATGCTGATTGCGGTTGCGATGAGCGACCAGCACACCTTCGACGAGCTCTGGAAGTATTCACAAACCTGGCTCGACGCAAATGGTCTGATGAACTGGTACATCAACGCCGCTGGTACGCAGGTGTTGGGATCGGGCGCGGCTACCGACGCGGACGAGGACATGGCCTGGGCCTTGGTGATGGCCGATCGCAAATGGGGCGGGGCTGGCACGTTGGGCACGAGCTACCTCGAACTCGCCAAGGCTCAGATCGGCCGCATCTGGAACAGCGAGGTCGATCACGGTGCGAGCGACATGTTGCTGCCGGGCGACAACTGGGGCGCAAACCCACTCTTCAACCCCTCGTACTTTGCGCCCAACCAATACCGCATCTTTGGCGCCGTCACCGCCAGCCCCGATACCTGGAAGCGCGTGATCGACACCGGCTATTCCATTTTGGACAAGAGCCTGAATGCGACCAGTAAGAACGCGACCAATGGCCTAGTTCCGGCTTGGTGCGGGTCCGATGGAATGCCGAAGTCGCCGCCCTCCGGCGCAGCGACCAATTACCAGTACGACTCGGCGCGCACACCGTTCCGCATCGGCCTCGACTACTGTTTCAACAGCGAGGCGCGCGCCAAGACCTACCTCGGCAAGGTGAGCTCGTTCTTTTCCGGCCTGGGCGCGGGCGCGATTGTCGACGGCTATAACCTCGATGGCACGCCGCACCCCGACCCCGACACGCCGACCGGCAGCCCGCAATCAGCGGTGTTCGTCGGCTGCGCCGCGGTCGGCGCCATGCACGACGCCAAGTATCAGAGCTTCATCGACGATGCCTACACCCGCGTCGCGAGCGGGCAATTGCTCGCGCGGAGCCGCTATTACAACTTGAGCTGGACGGCCCTGAACCTGCTCATGCTGAGCGGGAACTTCCTAGAGTACGGAAACTAGCGAGAGATGCTAGCCTCCCGCCGTGGATCTTCGCACCCGGACCTCGCTTTTCTGCGGAGTGTTGGCGCTCGCCATCGCAGCGTCGATTTTGCTCCGTGGGCGCTTGCGGCGAGCGCAGGTGCTGTTCGCGGCGTTGGCCGGCGACATGGGGCTCTGGTACCTCGCGCAGTGGCAGTTCCACGCGGGCCGCGCCGATTTTTGGGAGCGGTCCACCGCGGTGTTAGCCGTGCTCTTGCCGCAGTTCGCGCTGCACCTGTTCGACTCGATCGTGCCCCGCGTCGGCAAGCCCTCGGCGCTCTTGCGCTGGGCGGGCGTGCTGGCGCTGCCGATGCTGATTTTGGTGTTGACCGAGCATCGCCACGGGCTCGTGCGCGGGGCGGTGATTCTGTACGTGTTCGGTCTGATCGCGGCAGGCTTGTGGCAGCTCGCTCAACGCGGTGAGCACAGCGGCTCGCGGGCGACCCAGCGTCGCGTGCGATTTCTAGTTTCGATCGGCGCGCTGGCGGCCGCCTTCAGCTTGGCAGACTTCCTGTGGTTCATCGGCGCGCCGCTGCCGCCGGTCAGCGCAGTGCTCAGCATCGTCTTTCTGTTCGCGCTGTCTGAGTCGTTGATTCGCGCGCGGCTCGTCGATCTCTACGACATCTTGGGGCAACTCTTGGTGTCGACCGCGCTCGCCTTTTCGTTGGCCGGCATCTTCTACGTGTTCGTGGTGCTGCTCGGCGGCTTCGAGACCATGTATCTCGGCGCCATTTTGGCGGCGATCGTGATTTTGGTGTTGTTCGAGCCGCTGCGCGAGCGCGCCGAGACTTACACCCACAAATTCTTCTTCCGTGAGCGCGTCGATCTCGAGCGCGCGGTCGCTCGCGCCAGGCGCTCGCTCGTCCACGTGCTGGAGGTGAAGGAGATGCAACAGGTGGCGCTGTCGGCGCTCGAGGCCTCGCGGCGCGCGACTGGCGCCGCGGTCTATGTGCGCGATCCGATCGGGCGCGATTTCGAGCTCGGGGCGTCGTTCGGTCCGGTCGCGCTGCCGCGCATCGAACTTGCTACCGCCCACCCCGTCTTCGAGCGGCTCGACGCCGGAGGGTCGATCGCCTTCGAGGAGGTCGCGCATCAAGTCGCGGAGCGGCGTCGGACCGGTCGCACGCGCGAAGTCGAGGCCGATGAACGCTTGATCGCGAGCGCGGCCGTGTTGGGTCCGTTCGCGCGCGGCGTGTGCCTCGGCGTCTACGGCGCCGAGCGCGAGCTCTCCGCGATCCTGCTCATCGTCGATGATCGAGTGGAGGACGCCTTCTCACCCGACGAGGTCGGCCTGCTCGAATCGCTCGCGGTGCAGATGGGCGTCGTTGTCGAGAACTCGCGCCAACACCGACGTTTGCAGGAGCGCGATCGTCTCGCCGCGCTCGGTCAAATGGCGGCGGGCCTGGCCCACGAGGTGAAGAACCCGCTCGGCGCCATCAAGGGCGCTGCGCAGCTGCTGAGCGATCCTTCCGACAAGCTCGACGCGTCCGAGCGCGAGTTCGTGGGCATCATTCTCGAGGAGGTCGAACGCCTCGATCGCGTGGTCGGCTCCGTGCTCGACTACGCCCGGCCGTCGAAGGGCGACCTGGGCTCGATCGATGTCAACGCCGTGGTGCGTCGCACCCTGACCGTTCTCGCGTCCGACCGAGCCTTGGGTTGGACGGTGGCGATGGACCTCGCCGAGGATCTGCCGCTGGCTCGGGCCGATGCCGAGCAACTGCGTCAGGTTCTGATCAACCTGATCCGGAACGCGATGCAGGCCATGGGCGGCAACGGCAACGTACTCGTCTCGACGCGCTTGCGGCAGGAGCGGGTCAGCGTCGCCCCGAACGACGCGCCGGTGTGGGTTGAAGTGAGTGTCCGCGACGAAGGGCCGGGGATTGCGCCGCACGTGCTGGAGAAGCTCTTCGTCCCATTCTTTACTACCAAGGCGGCCGGCACCGGCCTCGGCCTCGCGGTAAGCCAGCGCGTGGTCGAGGAGATGGGGGGCCGCATCGAGGTGGCTTCGAAGCCCGGCAGCGGATCGACGTTCACCGTTGTGCTGCCGCGTGCTACTGAACCACTCTCGGTGGGGCGTTCCCCAGCGGAAATTCCAGCCGAGCATGGCGCGTCACTGAGCCCAAAGCCGGCCGCCTGACCTTGGAAAACGGCCGGTCGGACCGGGTTCGAAATCAGGTTTGTGTTGCACGAACGCTCCGTTCACTTGACCGTATCTCTCCGAAAATCCTATGATTTTCTGCACTCGATGACGCCGTGGCGGGCGCGGTGATAACCGTTCAAGCTTCGAAGGGCGACTAGGCATGAACAAGTTGGCGCCGACCAATCTGACGGACCCTCGGCGGCCACGGCTGGCCCTGCGCTTCATTTCTGGAAAGTACCAAGGCGGTGAGTTCCCACTCATCGACGGGCAAGAGATTGTCATCGGTCGTTCCAGCGATCTCGACATGGTCTTGGTCGAGGAAATGGTGTCGCGGCGGCACGCTCGGATCCTGCTCGAAGACAGCGTGATCTCGATCGAGGATCTCGGCTCAACGAACGGCACGTTCGTGAACGGCGAGAAGATCCAGCGCGGGGTGCTGAAGGAAGGGGATCGCATTCTGATCGGCACCAGCATCCTGAAGGTGGTGCCAGCCTCGGAGGCGGCCTCTCGCGAAGGGCTCGAAGCGGTGGCGGCACGCGCCGCCCGCACGCGCAGCCAGCGGCCCCCGGAAGAAGCGCCGCGCATGAGTGGCAGCCTCGAAGAGATCCCGCTGCCCGACCTCTTGCAGCTCTTTGGCAGCTCGAGGAAGAGCGGGGTGCTCGTCGTGAAGAGCGAGGGCAAGGTTGGCCGGATCTTCCTGAAAGAGGGCCTGATCCGCTCGGTGACGGTCGACGGGCGCGACGAGATCGGCGCGCTCAAGGCCGTGTATCGCATGCTCGAGTGGCGACGCGGCGTGTTCGAACTCGATCCGCCCGACCCGCGCGAGTTCGAGCATCCCATCGATTTGAGCGCTCAAGAAGTGCTGATGGAAGGCTTCCGCCAGCTGGATGAGCTCGGTGCGCTGAAGGCGAAGTTGCCGAGCGTGGAGTCGCGGCTCACGCTGGTGCAGCCGCTCGAAGCGCGCTTGCGCGAACTCGGTCCAGACGATCTCGACCTCTTGCAGCTCGTGCTCAATTCCCCGTCGCTCGAGGTTGCGTTCGACACCGCGCCCTCGACGGATCTCGACACCGCTCGGCGTGTCGAGACCTTGATCAAAAAAGGCTATCTCACCTCCGCCTGAGTCGACGAGATCCGTCGCCTCTGCGCAGGGGGTGCGCGACGCCTACGCTGGCGTGCTCGCGGGCGCGACTGAGCCCACCGCACAGGCTGGGCCA
>JAEUAF010000874.1 GCA_019695485.1 Sorangium sp. | reverse complement strand
CCGCGAGCACGCCGAGCGTGATGAACATCCCCATGATGCCGAGCACGAAGGCCGCCGAGAGCCCGGCGCCTTCCCAGCGCCCCTTGGCCTTGCGCGCTCCAAAGACGCTCACGGTCACGGCAATCATCGGATAGACGCACGGCGTCAGGCTCACCAAGAAGCCGCCGCCCAGCGCGGCCAGGCCGGCGTAGACCGGCCCCTTCGCGAGCCCCTGCGAGAACGCATCCGGCGACTGGGCGAGCGCGTGGGGCTCCCCAACCAGGAACACCACGATCGCGCTGAGCGCGAACCAGAGCGGACTCAACGTGCGCGCGACGCGACGCGCGCTTCCAGCACCGCGAGACTCTGCTAAACGCACGTTGGGAGAGTACGACGCTTGCGTCATCGAGTTTCAGGACGCGCCGGCAATCAAGCGCGAGAGCGTTTCTTACCTCGAAGCAGGCGCAGAAGCCGCTCGGCGCGCCGGATTTCACCGGCCAAGGCCACCGCGAGCGCCACACGGCCGCCGCTAGTTCGGGTCACGAACGCGGAGAGGTAGCGATGTGCGGCGAGGTAGTCCGCCTGAACGAACGCGATTTCCCCGAGTACGAACTGCCCGTAACCCTGACCGCACGGAGCATCTGCCAAGGCCTCACGCAGCTCATCCCAATCATCCACCGGCTCACCCATCGCGTGGCGTGCCAGCGCCGCCTGCGCGGCGTAGAGCGGCTTGTCGATGGTCCCCCAGCGCAGCGCACGTTCGAGGACGCCGATTGCGTCCCGCGGCCGCCCATTTAGGTACAGCACCGTACCGAGCGTCCAGAGATGAAAGGCCCGCCGCGCGGCCGGGCAAACACGACCTGCAATCCGCAGGTGTTCGAGCGCCGAATCCGTATCGCCGAGCCCTAGGTGAGCGCGCGCCGCGTCTTGCTGGGCGACGTCGGGCATCACGCAGGTTTCGATCATCTGACGGGCGACCGCGAGCGCCTCTTCGAAGCGGCGCCCCTCCATATGCGACAAGTACAGCTGCCGCAGCAGCATGGTGCGCGTCGTCTCGTCCAGCTTACCGGCCTGCGAGAGCCCGCGCTGAGCGTACTTGGCCCGCGCGCCGGAAGTGCGCGCCAATGTGGCTCTTCGGAGGAAAATCTCCGGGGCTATTGCCGGCGCGGTGGCTGTTCGGGCCCGCGACATCGTTCCCACAAGATTAGCAAGACCTGTACACACGTCCAGATTTCTGCCGAAACGGGGCCTCCCGGCCGGACGACACAGGCCTCCCGACGCGCGGCTCCGCGCGGTCGGGGTCGGACCCCGAGGCAGTCTCAGCCGGCTCAGCCGCGCGGACTCGACAGGCCGTCCGGGACAGCCCTGCCGTGAGCGCTCAACCCGAGCGGGGAGTGCCGCCCGCGCAAGCAGGCGACCCTCCGTGCTAGAGAGCCGCATGAAAGCCGTGCATCGCGCCTTTCTGCTGCCCCTGTTGCTCCCGCTCGCCTGCGGGCGCCCGGCTACGCGCGCAGAGTGCGACGAGATTGTGGTGCGTATCACCGAGCTCGAGCTCAAAGCGCGCGGCATGGCCGGCGACCCCGAAGAGGTGCGCGCCACGCGCGATGCCATGGAAAAGACCACGTTGCACGATTGTGTGGGGCGACGCCTGAACGACAAGGCCATGGCCTGCGTGCGCGCTGCCACGACGACGCAGCAAATCGTGGGTGAGTGCTTTTGAAGGGATCGGTGCGCGCGCCGCTGACGCTCGCCCTCGCTTCATTCTGCGTGTTTAGCTGCGCGGAGCCGCTGAGCGAGGAAGAGTGCGGCTCGTTGCTCGATCGCTACGTCGCCGTGCTCGCGGGTTCGGACCGCCCGGGAACCACGGACAGCGAACTCGTGCGCCTCAAAGCGCAGGCACGCGAAAAAGCCGCGCATGACCCGTCGTTTCGCAAGTGTGCCTCGCGCGTCTCTAGGTCGCAGTTCCAGTGTGCGATGAAGGCGGACAGCGCGGACCGGCTCGAGCAGTGCTTGCTCTGACGCGCGCCGTGCCGCAGCGACGTCAGTTGGCAGCCAAACCTGCTCAACGACAAATGAGTTGGCGCTAGCGCGCACCGGCGCGCGCTCTCGCAGCTACCAAAAGCCAGCGAAGTGCCGCTCTGAAGCGCGCACGCGCGGCGCTCGGCCTAGGCACATGGCTTGCAGTCGAGCCTCCCCAACAAGGAGTGTGGCCATGGTTGGGAAAAGCCCCAAGGGCCGGAGCCTCGTGTTCGCCGCGAGCGCTTTCGGAACCCTGATGTCGGCGTGTTTGGATCGTCCGATTTGCTTCGATTGCACGCCGGAAACCACGAATCAATTCATCGTTCGCGTGCCGACGGGCGGCATCGACAAGATCGACCTCGTGTTCATGATCGACAATTCGTCGTCGATGTCGGACAAGCAGAAGCTGCTGCGCGCTGCGGTACCGTCGCTGCTGTCACGCTTCATCAGCCCACGCTGCGTCGACGAGAATCAACAGCCCACGGGGACGCACTTCACGAACGGGACGTGCCCGAGCGGCGCCCCGGAGTTTCCGCCCATCGGGGACATTCACATCGCGGTAGTAAGCTCGAGTCTGGGCGCCGCAGGCGCCACGCGCTACTGCACGCGCGGCGACAGCACGCGAAACGACGACGACCGCGGCTGGCTGTTGCCAAAGGCTCGCCCCGCCGCGAACATCAAATCCTGGAACGATTCGGGGTTTCTGGCTTGGGATCCGTCGGGAACCAAGAACACACCCGCGGGAAGCGCGAGTCAGAGTGATCTGCAAGGTGACTTCGAGAACCTAGTCAGCTCCGTCGGTGAAAACGGCTGCGGTTTCGAGGCCTCGCTCGAGTCCTGGTACCGCTTCTTGATCGATCCGGAGCCGCCCGCCGACGTCGTGATCCAGAACAATGTCAGCACGCCGACCGGTCGTGACGATGCGCTGCTCGCCCAACGAGACGCTTTTCTGCGTTCCGACTCGTTGGTGGCCATTCTGATGTTGACTGACGAGAACGACTGCTCAGCGCGCGTCGGCGGGCAAGGCTTCATCGTAGCCGACGGGCCCCCTGATCTGCAGACCTCTCACATGTGGCGCTCGACGTCGGTGTGCGCGCAAAATCCAAACGACGCCTGCTGTCGGCCGTGTCAACCCGAAGACAAGCCGCCCACAGGCTGCAGCGCGATCGCAGACGACGCCGCGTGCCAGAAATCTGGAGGCAAACTCGACGCGAGCGAGGATCCCCTGAATCTACGCTGCTTCGATCAGAAGCGTCGCTTCGGCATCGACTTGCTCGAGCCTACCGACAAATACGTGCGCGGTCTCACGCAGCCGACGGTGCCGAATCGCGCGCAAACCTTGGTGTCAAACCCGTTGTTCGCAGCGCGCAAAGGTAAGCCCGCCCGTGATCCCAAGCTCGTCTATCTGGCTGGGATCGTAGGCGTCCCCTGGCAAGACATCGCCACGCCGGACAGCCTCACCCCCAACGGCGGACTCCACTATCTGAAGCCGAATCAGCTTCGCGACCAGGGCCGCTGGGACGTGATCTTGGGCGACCCCAAAACGCGGAAGCCCCCCAGCGACCCACATATGCTCGAATCGATCACGCCGCGCAGCGGCGCTCATCCTTTCGTACCGCAAGCAACCATCGCCCCCGCGAGCGCGGCAACCCCGCCAACGGCCGACATCATCGCCGGGCACGAACAGACGAGCGCGAATGATCTCGAGTACGCTTGCATCTTCGAGCTCGAAACACCCGCGCCGTGCGCAGATCCGAGAACCTGCGACTGCCCGGACGCCAAGACCGCGAGCGACCTGAGCCGCCCACTCTGTCAGCCACCGAGTGGAGGGGCGCCCGGGACGACGCAATATTTTGCCAAAGCGTACCCAGGGCTCCGACAGCTGGAAGTGTTGCGAGGCCTGGGTGATCAGGGCCTGGTGGCGTCCATCTGTCCGAAGGTGACACGCTCTGCTCACCCCGAGGACGACCCGGGCTACGGCTACAATCCCGCGGTGGACGCCATCGTCGATGTGCTGCAGCCACTTTTAGCGAACCATTGTCTGGCGCGGCCGCCCGCTGTCGATGACCAGGGCCACGCGGCCTGCGCAATCCTTGAAACGCCCGTGGCAGGTGACTGCGATTGTCAAAAACCCGGCCGAGCCCCGGCAGGCGATGATGCCCTCAGCGCGCTGCGCCAGAACCTGAAAGACGAAAGCCTCTGCGACACCGAGGACAGCCCCGCCTGCAAACAGGTCTGCGCCTGTAAAATAGAAGAAGCAACGGACGGCGCGGCGCTCAGCGCGTGTCGAAGCAACCTCGATGCCAGCCTACAAGCACCGGGCTATTGCTACGTCGATCCAGAGAAGGGACTCGGCGACCCCACGCTCGTCCACAACTGCCCAGCGACGCAAAAGCGCCTACTCCGCTTCGTCGGCCCAGACACGCCGAGCAACGGCGCGGTCGCGTTCATGGCCTGCATGGGAAAGACGTTGAGCACGCGCTGACGCGCACGCGCTGACGCGCACGCGCGGCGTGTCGTAAACTCGTCGAAATCTTAGATCGCGCAAAAATGACAAATGGGCGAGATCGAAATCGACACACGCAGCGCGTCATTCAGTAAATGAGTGTGTTTCGATATCTGAAGAGAGGGTATGATCCTCCTCATTCGAGGTGTTGAATGAGGAGGATCGAACAGCTCGTCAATCAACAGGTCCTACGCTGGACGGAAGAGCAGCGCGTGGCCTCGCGCCCGCCTCCCCCGATGCCGGACACCGCCCAGCCCGTGATTTGTATTTCTCGGGAATTCGGCGCGCAAGCGGGTGATCTAGCTGCCGCGCTCGGAGCCCGTTTCGGGTTCGACGTCTGCGACCAGGATTTGGTCGATCAGGTCGCCCGGCACGCGCACGTGCGGCGGCGCGTGGTCGAGTCGCTGGACGAGCGCGTTCAGACTGGGATTCGCCAGTGGGCGGACGAGCTGATGGCCATGCAGCACTTCAACCATAGCGACTATCTGAGGAACCTTTCGGAAGTGGTGCTGACACTGGGGCGCCACGGACGGAGTGTGATCATCGGTCGCGGCGCGCACCTGATCTTGAATCCGGCCCATACCCTGCGCGTGCGTTGCTACGCTCCCTTCGATTGGCGCGCAGCGGAGGTCGCCAGGCGCCATCAGCTTTCGCGCGGTCGGGCGGAATCACTCACCCTGCGCGTGGATGGCGAGCGGCGTGCGTTCTATCGCGAGCACTTCAACGCGGACATTTCCGATCCCTTGAGCTTCGATCTGATGCTCAATGTGAGCAGCGCGCCCCTCGCAACGCGCGCTGACATCGTAGCGGCGGCGTTCACGGCAAAGTTCAAGGATTTTGCAGAGGCGCCGCGCTCGGAAGTGCGCCACGCGCGGCCACCCGAGGCCGAGCGAAACCGGCAAGTTCATGAGTAGACCACGGCAAAGCCCCGGAACTTTATGGGGTCTCGCCCCGTCGGGGCCCCCGAAAGGTCTGGGGCGTTTGTCTGACTCTCGACACTAGGGATGTGCGCCAATGGCGCGCACCAGCTCCTGCAAACGCCGGGCGTGGGCATCATTCGGAAAGCGCGCCAAGTAGCGCGCGGCCAGCTGTCGCGTCAGCGCGGCATTACCTTGCCGGTGCGCGATGTCGACACGCAGGAGCAGCGCCTCGCGCCGCAAGACGCCGAGCTTGACTTGAGCGTCGTACGCATCGAGCGTCGCGAGCGCTTGCGCCGCGTTTCCGGCGGCCAAGGCCCGACGCGCGCGGTCGATCTGCTCGATCTCGATGCGCAGCAGGCCGGACGCGCCATCCGGTGCGCTCGCATCCACCCGGCCGACGCCGCGCGCGATCGCTGGCGGAGTATTTGACGCGACGGGGGATGGGACAGGCGAGACGCGACGTTTGCCCTCCGCCTTCGCGGCGAGTCGTGGGCGCGGCTGCTTGCCAGACGAGTCCTGATTCTGCGCGGCGCTGGACCTAGGCGCCAGAGCGCCTGGCACCGCTGGAAGGTCCGCGGCATCGCTCAGGACGCTGGCGGCCGATTCGGGATCGCCCGTGATTCGAGTGAATGGAGCTCTGCGCGCGCCAGCGGCGGGAGCGGGCGGCGTTGCGTGTGATGCGCTCACGTGCGTGGAAAGCGTCGGACGCCGAGTTCTATCGATGCGTGCGCTGATCCCGATCGCTCCGCCGCACAACACGGAACCGCCCAGAATCCCAACCAGCAGCGGCTTGGCAACTAGCGCCACGAGGTGTGGCAGCGGTAACGCGCTCACACTGGCGCCCGAAAGCAGCGGCGTCGCCGTGGCGACCGACGGCGCGACCTGAACGGCAGCCGGCGAAGCCAACGCAACCTGCGCAGCGGCGGGTGATACGAACGCTATCTGCGTCGGCACGACGCAGCCGGCCACGAGCGCGGCGCGCACGGTCGGCAGAATAGCCGCGCTCGGAGCATCCGAAAGCCCCGCGTCGAGCAGCGCGCGCAGCGCCGGACTGGCGCTCGAGTCGAGTAGACGTCGCATTTCCGTCATGGCCGGCCTCCGGAGGATTCGCGTTCGGCTACCCAGGCCTCGAAGCGCTGGCGCCCACGCCGCAAACGTGAAGTCGCGGTCCCGAGCGGGATTCCGAGACTCGACGCTACCTCAGGCAACGAGAAGCCTTCCAGCTCGAACAAGACAAACACGACGCGCTGGTCGTGCGGAAGCTGATCGAGAGCCATGTCCAGAACTTGGCGGCGCTGCTTCAATTCCAGCAATCGCTCCGGGTCGTGCGAGCGATCGGCGAGCTCGATTGGGAGGCTCGGAACCTCGCGATTGCGAGCGAGGCTGCGCCGCATGTTCGAAGCGACGCGCAGGCAGGTCCCGATCAGGAAGGCGCGTTCGTTGTCTGCCGGAACCTGCTGAATTCGAACCGAGAGAGTCAGAAACACCGTCTGCGTAGCGTCGTCGACCAAGGATTCGGGGACCCCGAAGCGGCGCAACGTTCGCCAGACCAATCCACACTCGCGAGCAACGATGCTCTGGATTCGGGCGCCGTTGGGCGTGTCCACGAGCGACGACGCATGAGCGTGGTCGAAACCACGCGGCACGGAAGGAAAGTGAAGCAGGCCGCTGACGCTCATGATGACCTTCGACAGCAATCGCCCGCGGAGAATCCCCCGCAAGTCACAGCCTAATGTCACCGAAGCAGGCTATCGATCCCCTCTCCGAGCGGGAAATGCGCGGAGTCAGGGAAAGCGGGCGGTGGCGCCCAGGAACGTGCCGAGCGCGGCCCTCGGAACCTGATGAACAAGTTGGTCGCCGGGCTGGACCGCGAAGCGATCGCGATGCACCAAGATTCGACTGTCGAATCCCGCCTCGAGCGCCACGAAGTCGTCGAGAACGGCTTCGATGCGCAGCCCGCCACCGATCCCGAGCCACAGCATCCTTTCGACGCGGCCGCGCACGATTGCGCTCCCGTCGCCGCGCAACTCACCGACATCGACCACCGCACAGGCGCGAACCGACAGCCAGCCGTTCGGATAACGAGCCGGGCACAAATTCAAGCGCGCCGTGAGCAAGCGAAACTCGGCGGCGCCTACTGCAGTGGAGACACTCTTTTGTCCATAGACCAAACCGAGCCGCGCGCTCGGCGAGAGCCACCCCGAACGCGCCAGCCACACCTCGCCCGAAGCCGCGATCGCGGGCAGCGGCCCGTCGACCGCGCCGGTCTCCATGTCGGCAGAGAGGTTAACGCCCGCTCGCAAGCGAGTCCGCGCTTCTGGAACGGAGACGAGCGCCGCGTGCCCCGGGGCTGCACGTCCGACGCCACGATCCGTGGGTGGCTGAGCAGCGCGGGTCGGCGGCTCGACGGCGACCGTTGGCGGGGCCGAGCCCTCGACGGCTGCGCCGCTAGCCGTGTCGGAAGTCGAGGTGGCGGAAACCGTCTGAGATCCGTGCCCGTCTTTCACCTCGTTCTCGAGCAGGAGGGCAATCATGACGGCCATTGAGTCGGCCACCTCGCGACATGGTGCAGCAGGCGTTTCGCGAGACGCTTGGACACCTTCCTGCTCGACGACGAGTCTTCCAACGGTGGCAGTGTCGTCCCCCTCGAGCGAGACTCGAAAGGAAAGCGTCGGCGCCAGATCGCCAGCCTCACGCGCGAAAGGCACGCGCGCCAACACCGCAGCGATGAAGTCCTCCTTTTGAGGGCAGGCGGCCGGCGCTGAATAGCTAACTCGAAACCTTGGCGACGCGCTCTCCGCACGCGCGTTGCCAGCGCCGAAAAGACACTCGAGAAGAAACATTGCCGCGAGTCTGGATCCCGCCAAGCGAAGATTGAACGCTTCCCCGAGTTTGCTGCTCCGACACATGCGCGGCCGGCGCTCAATACAGCACGAGCGCGCCCAATTTGTCTCGACCGGCGGCGAAAGATTGAGCCATTGCCGGCCGCCAAACAGGGGCGCGCTCACCGAGCGTCGCCTGCACGTCGCTGCCGCGCACGGTCACAGTCGCGCTTGAAGGTCGGACTGGGAGGAAGCGGAGGAAGCGGGCTGGGGGAGTTGGGATCGGGGAGTCGGGATCGGATGACGA
>JAEUAF010000687.1 GCA_019695485.1 Sorangium sp. | reverse complement strand
TGGTCGGGGCGGGGGGGGCGGCCTCGGCGTCCGTCATCGTGCGGAGCTTCGCCCTAGCGCTCGAGGGCGACAAGTCCCGTCCCGTGCGCTAGCCCTTGACTCTTTCCGTGGAGCTCGCATGCTCCCTGCCCATGACTGAGGAGCACCTGAGCGCGTTGTTGGCGGCCGCCGAGGCAAAGAAGGACGATGACGGGTTCGTCCGCGCGGCCGAGGGACGCACCATCACGCTCTATTTGGCTACTGCTTCGGCGAGCCTGAGCGTGAGTAAGGTAGAAGCCGTGAAGATCGACAAGGGCCTGCTTCGCGCTCGAACGAGCAAGGGCGAGCTCTTTATCGTGGAGCTGAAAGACGTCTACGCCGGCTCGATCGACACCACGGGCGCCTCGGTGCGCAAAGCCGGCTTCGTCTGAAGAACCACCCTCGCGGCTAAGCGGGCGGCCCTCCGCGGAGCTTGCCGCCCTCGTGGCGAGGCTGTAGTTGGCGCTGATGAGTGACGACGACCTGCTCCGCATCGGCTCGCGGGAATTTCGCTCGCGCCTGTTCGTGGGCACCGGCAAGTACCAGAGTGTGGAGGAGACGCGCGCTGCGCTCGAGGCGTCAGGCGCCGAGGTGGTCACCGTCGCGCTTCGGCGCGTCGATTTGAAGGATCGCGGGGCGGGTTCGCTGATGGCGCTGCTGCTCAGTAAACAGTGGACGCTCCTGCCCAACACGGCGGGCTGCTACACGGCGGACGACGCAGTGCGCACACTGCGCTTGGCGCGCGAGCTCGGGCTTGCGGATCTAGTAAAGCTCGAGGTGATCGGCGATCCCAAGACGCTTTACCCTGACAACGAGCAGACGCTCGAGGCCGCCAAGCTGTTGGTCAAGGAAGGCTTTACGGTTTTGCCCTATTGCATCGATGACCCGATCGTTTGCCGAAAGTTGGAGGACATCGGCTGCGCAGCGGTGATGCCGCTCGCGGCCCCGATCGGCTCGGGCCTTGGTATTCGCAATCCCCACAACCTGCGGATCATTCTCGAGCAGGCCAAGGTGCCGGTGATCGTCGACGCCGGGGTCGGGACGGCGAGCGACGCGGCCGTGGCGATGGAGCTTGGCTGCCACGGGGTGCTCATGAACACGGCCATCGCCGGCGCAAAGAAGCCTGTCCTGATGGCAGAAGCCATGCGTGAAGCGGTGAACGCGGGGCGCAAGGCGTTCTTGGCCGGGCGCATGCCCAAGCGGCTCTATGCGAATGCGTCGAGTCCCGAGGCCGGGTTGATTGAGTGACGAGCGCCCAGTGACTCACATCTCGGGAATTGGAGAACGCGGTGCTGACGGCGCTTTGCCGTTCACCTCGTATCAGAAGCGACTGTTCGGCTTCCTGAGCGTCGCGTGCTTTTTCGAAGGCTATGATTTCTTCGCGCTGAGCCAGCTGTTGCCGAACCTCCGCGCCCACTTTGGGCTGACGCCGTTTCAGGGCGCGGCGCTGGTGGGCGTCGTCAATGCGGGCACATTGCTCGCATATGCCCTAGTGGGCCTCGCGGATCGTTGGGGGCGACGCCGCGTGCTGACCCTGACCATTCTCGGCTACACGCTGTTCACGCTGCTCTCGGGCCTGGCGCCGAGCGCCGTGCTGTTTACGCTGTGTCAGTTCGTCGCTCGCGTCTTCTTGATCGGGGAGTGGGCGACCAGCATGGTGATCGCCGCCGAGGAGTATCCGGCCAAGCGTCGTGGTTTGGTGATCGGCGTGGTGAGTGCCTCGGCGGCCCTCGGATCCATCATTTGCGCGGGCGTGGTGCCGTTGCTCTTGCGCACGCCGCTCGGCTGGCGCGCGGTGTACTTGGTGGGCATCGTGCCGCTCTTACTCGTGGCTTACGCGCGCCGCGCTCTCAAGGAAACCGCGCGCTTCGAGGCCAAAACTAGTGTGAGCCCCGGGCTCTTGGGCATTTGGCGGACGGTCTCGGCGCGCCGCGTGCTCCAAGTCGGCGCGATCTGGTTCCTCTGCTACCTGTGCACCCAGAACGCGGTGATGTTTTGGAAGGAATTTGCGGTTGGCGAGCGCGCCCTGAGCGATGCCGCGGTGGGCGGGATCGTCGCGATCTCGGCGTTGGCGTCGATGCCGGTGGCTTTCGCGGCTGGATACTTCCTCGACGCGGTCGGGCGGCGCGTGGGCGGCACGGTGATCCTCGGCGTGCTCGCGACGGGCGTCCTGATCAGCTACACCGCCTCAGGTAAGCTGTTTTTGACGCTCGGCTTGGTGCTGGCCACGATTGGCCTAAATACGACGCTAACCCTGATGAACACGCTCACGACCGAATTGTTTCCCACCGAGCAGCGCGGGGCCGCCTTCGCGTGGTCGAACAATCTGATTGGTCGTGTAGGCTACGTCTTGTCGCCGTTCGCGATTGGAAAGCTTGCCGAGAGCCTGGGGTGGGGCCTCGTGCTGCGCAGTACCGCGATTTTCCCCGTGATCGCCTGCGCGCTGATCTGGCTCTTGCTCCCTGAAACGAGGGGGCGCGAGCTCGAGGACACGGCGGAGGCCCGCGCTTGAACGCAATCTCGCTATTGTTGCGCTGGCGCACCTTGCCGGTCTGGGTCTACGCGATCGCCCTCTTTACGGGTGGCGTGATCGACATCGGCGAGCTGCCGGGCGCGAAGTCCTTGCCGAGCGACAAGATTCTACACACCGCCTGTTTTTTCGGCTTGGAGGTGCTCATCGAGTGGGCGCTCCCGGAGCTCGTGGGCCGCAAGCGCCGGCTGTTGGCGATCGGCCTCAGCGTTGGATTGGGAGCGCTGCTCGAACTCGTCCAAGCCGCGTTGCCCTATCGATCCGCCGAATTTCTGGACCTCGCGGCCGACGCCCTGGGCGCTTGTTTGGGCGCCTTGGGCGTGTGGGTGCTGACGAATGCTTTGCGCGCTCCGCAGGATCATCCGAGCGGCGGCCGCCCGTGAACGCGCTCCCGGCGCTGCGGCTGATCGCGATCACCGATCTCGGTTTGCTCGACGGCCGCCAAATCATCGATGCGTGGGAGCAGCTCGCTACATCGGCGCAGCCGGGCAGCGTAGCGCTCGATCTGCGGGCGCCTGGCGCGTCAGCGCGGGCGTTGTTGGAGCTCGGCGAAGAACTGAAAGCCGTCGCCCTGTGGCATGAGCAGCGGCTGTTCGTAAGCGAGCGTCTCGATCTCGCCCTGCTGCTCGATGCCGATGCATTGCACCTCGGGGAAAACTCCGTCGCTTCGAGTCGGGTGCGTTCGACGCTGGGCGACAAGCCACTGCTCAGGGCCTGTCACGACGTCACCCAAGTCGATGCCGTTGACGCGGAAATGGTGCTGCTATCACCGATCCTGGAGGCAAGAAAGGGCAGGCGGGCCCTCGGTCTGGCCGCTCTGACTGAGGGCCGGTCGCGTCTCGACAGCGCGGGGCGAGCGCAGCGGCTGTTCGCGCTTGGCGGCGTCGACGCAGCGCGGGCAAAAGCCTGCCTCGAAGCCGGTGCCCACGGAGTTGCCGCAATTTCTGGCGTATTCGGGGGCGCCGATCCCAAGCTGCTGCTCGCGGCCGTTGGGATCCTGCGTCCGATCGCCCGCTGAATGGGCGAGCGTTGGGGTGGTATACCCG
>JAEUAF010000677.1 GCA_019695485.1 Sorangium sp. | reverse complement strand
GGCCATAAATGGGCGCCAGGGAGCTGTTCACGAAGGCGACCGGCTTGGTCATCAAGTCCTGGAACGAGCCGTTCTGGTCGAACGTGACGTAGTCGAAGAAACGCTTGGTTTCGTCGGCCAGCATCGGAACCATCGCCGCAGTAAACTGCGGGAACAGCGCCGGGTCATGCGACGCCGCGGACCAGCGGCTGTTCTGACCCATCAGGGTGTAGGACTCGTGGAACGCGCTCACCTTAGTGCGAGCCTTGGGGTCCGCCAACATCCGCTTGGCTTCAGTGAGAATGCCATCCGGAGTACTGAGGGTACCGGCGGCTGCTTTGCTGAACGCCGTGTCGTCCGGCATGCTGCCCCACAGCATGTAGGAGAGTCGGGACGCGACTTCCCAACCGCTGAGCACATAGCGCTTCCCCTGCATGGTTGCTTCGGAGATTTCCGCGCGGGTCAGGAACGACGGTGACACCAGGAAGGCCTGGACGATGAGCTGCAGCGCTTCGTCGAAGGTTCCCGTCGCGGTGAGCGTGGCCCGGTTCGTGTACAGCGCCAGGAAGCGAGCGGACTCATCTGTAGTGAGCGGGCGGCGAAACGCCTTCTGCCCGAAAGTCGTGATGAACGTCTGCGCGCAGGCATCAGACGCGGTGCAAGTCAGGACCTTCGCGCGAACCGTCGGGTCGCTCACCACCATCGGTGCGATGGTCGTGGCCGCGAGCTGGTAGCCGTCCCACGCGCGTTGATCGACACTGCCCGGGCCGTCCGGCGCGAGCATCGTCGAGGGGTTGCCGGTAACGGCCATCAGGTCCCGCAGCGTGTTGTCGTACTGCTCGTGCGTCAGACGCGGCAGCTGCGTCGTGACCGGAACACCCGGAATGCACGTCGCAGGGTCCGTGGTCGCAGTGGTCCCGGTCGTACCGGTGGTGCCCGTTGTTCCAGTGGTACCGGTCGTGCCAGTCGTACCGGTGGTGCCCGTTGTTCCAGTGGTACCGGTCGTGCCAGTCGTACCAGTAGTCCCGGTCGTTCCGGTGGTACCGGTCGTGCCAGTCGTACCGGTGGTGCCCGTTGTACCGGTCGTACCCGTCGTTCCGGTGGTGCCCGTTGTTCCGGTCGTGCCAGTCGTACCGGTAGTCCCGGTCGTTCCGGTGGTGCCAGTCGTACCAGTGGCCCCAGTCGTGCCGGTTGTGCTGCCTCCAGGCCCGGTGGTATTTCCGGCCCCAGGACCGCTACCCTTGGAGGGGTCCTCGATGGCCCCGGTGCAGCCCGTCAATAGGGTGGCTGCGACGACTATCCTATTCGTCCACGTGTACATCACTCACCTCGTCCAGGTGTTACAGGGCGAAAAAAACAGGCACGCTAAAACGGTCGTTGTGTCACCAACTCCTGCTCCTCGGGCGGCCTCCGATAATTGGAACAGGTCTCTTGGGGGAGCTGAGCCGCCGTGAAACACGAACGGTTCAAACAAGTTTGGTGTTTTCATTGTAGTGCAAGTTTGCCGTGAGCCCGTATTACGCTGGGCGTTGACTCCGCCCGTCGACCATCCGAGATCAAAGCAGCTGTCGAGTACATGCCCGGCGCCGCACAAACGGATCGAATCGACCGTATTTTGCGCATGTCGCGCACCAAGCCGGACGCGAAAAGTCGGCCGAACGCGCATTCTTTCCGGTACAGCGAGAAGGGAGCGGCGGTGCTTGAATGCGCGCTCGCGTTGGCCCGAGCGTCACAGGTCTGGCGGACCCCAGAACTCGCCTCGACGGTCACCACCAAATCGATATCTCCGGCGTTGCCCGAGGCCGCGCCGCTGCGCCAACGCGCCGCCTCCTACCCAGGATTTTGGCCGGAAAACTCAACGCCGCGGCGCGCCCGCCGGCCCGCGCCCCCAATGGTTCATATCGTATCTGAGTACTAGTTCTTTTCGCTCAGTCGGCCCGACTAAGCATCAGGCTCGAGCAAGAAGTCGAATCGCGTCGAGTGACTAAATTCCAATAATGACGTCTAAACACCGCCAAATTGCTCACGACCGCCAAGCGCCTGCGGCTGCCTCGAATGGCAACTCGGCATCTCGCCGATTTGATATTTGCCCCGCTCGCGGTCGTTAGTGACCGAAGCTTGACGCCACCAGGCGCGACCGGCGAAATTCCAAGTATTCGGCATTTCTTAGAAGGAACCGGGGGCTTCGCGCAGGCGAACCCCCGGCGACCGCGAGGCCGGCCCGCTCGCGCACAGACGCCCACGGCCGGGTTGGTGCACCCGATGTGACTTGCGAGCCATGGCCAGGGGCTCGAACACACGGCTGGTTGGTGTGCAACGCGCTCGTTTGCGCTCGCGTGGGGCTTGGCCTTGGCGTCACGCGTGGCGCCCCACGGCTTGGCGTCAGAGCTCGGCGCCCCAACCGCTTGGCGTCCACCGCTTGGCGTCACGGCTTGGCGCTCCAACCCCTGGCGCGACACATGACACTCGGCGCTCGAACCACCTGGGGCGACACGTGACACTTGGCGCTCTGCGCTGCGCGTCCGCCGCGCGTGGACTATAGTGCGCGTCTGCCGTGTCTCGCTTCAACCTACGTGCTCAGCTGGCGCTGCTGCTCACATGCGCTGGGGCTACCAGCTGCTCGAGCAGCGCTGGCACGCGCGTCGTAGAGAGCACGGGCGGGGCCGGATCTGTCGCGAACTCGACGGCTGGGACGGCCGGCGCAGGCTCCGCAAGCAACACGACCGCCGCCCTGATAGCGCCGCGCATTCGCCGCCTCACGAACGCGGAGTACGACGCGAGCGTGCAAGCGCTGCTTGGCACGACGCTGGCGCTCGGCGCGCGCTTCGTGCCAGACGCGAGGCTCTATAAGTACGGCAAGTTTGATCGCAACGAGGCCCAGATCGTTGAGCCGCTCCTCGCGCGACAGCTTCAACAGGCCGCCGAGACCCTTGCCACCGAGTACGTCGAAAAGAAGCTCGACCAGGATCTGCCCTGCGTCATGGCCGCGGACGCGGCCTGCGCGCGCCAATTCTTCGAGGGATTTCTGCCCAAAGCCTACCGTCGAGCGCTCGGCGGCTCGGAGCTCGACGACCTGCTGTCGATGGTAGTCACGCCGGCGCTCACTCGCGACGGGTTCAGGCCCGCCATCGAGCTCGGGATAGAAGCGGCGTTGCAGTCGACTGCCTTCCTCTACCATTCCGAGCTCGGCGACGACGCCTCGCTGGCTGGTGTGAAGACGTTGACCAACGCGGAGATCGCGGACGCGCTGGGGTTCCTGATCACGGGCAGCCCTGCCGATGCAGAGCTGGCTCGAGCGGCCGATTTGACGAGCCCCGATGCTCGGGAGCAACACGCACGGCGCCTGCTCGAGACGCCATTGGCGCGCTCGCAGATGCATCGCATGGTCAAGCAGTGGGTCGGGATCGATCAGGTGAGTGACACGCTCAAGAGCAAGACCAAATTCCTGAATTACCAGCCGCAAGCATTCGACCAAGAGTCGAATGACTTTGTCGACGAAGTCGTCTTCGCACGCAAGGGCGACTTCAGAATGTTGATGGGCGCAGCGTTTACC
This sequence comes from Sorangium sp., assembly GCA_019695485.1. GTDB lineage: Bacteria > Myxococcota_A > Polyangia > Polyangiales > Polyangiaceae > PMG-095. Next base: position 5,588 of record JAEUAF010000677.1, on the reverse strand, counting down.
GTGGGCACGTCATCCCTCGCCGACACCTACGGCGCGCCACAGCCGAGCGTCGACCCCGGGCTCATCGATCTCAGCAGCGTGCCGCGCCGGGGGATCTTCAATTTGGGGGCATTTTTGGCCACGAATGCGACGCTCGAGCTGCCGTCGCCGGTCAAACGCGGCGCACGCTTTCTGACCCAAGCACTGTGCATCGATCCGGGCGATCCGAATGCGCTGAAGTTGAACATCACCCTGCCGCCGTCCAATTCCTCCCAGACGACTCGGCAACGCTTCGAAGCCCATGCGCAGGGTGCGTGCCTGGGTTGTCACAGCATGATCGACAGCGTCGGGTTTACATTCGAGCACTTCAGCGCCGTCGGCGCGTGGGAAGCCAACGAGGACGACAAGCCCGAGCTCCCGATCGATTCATCGACCACGCTAAGCTTGCCGTCCGACATCCCCTTCGCCGGGCAAGCCGTGGCAGACAGCTCGGAGCTGGCGACCCTGGTCAGCCAATCCGACGCCGGGCGTCGTTGCTTCGCACGCAACTTGGCGCGCTTCACCAGCGCAAGCTACGGCGACGCACTCGAGCAAGCCTTCCTCGAGGAGTGGAAGCGGCTTGCCGATAGTGGTGAGGACAGCGTGCAGGAGTTGCTCGTTGCCTACGTGAGATCCAACCTCTTCGTCCAACGTGGCGCAAAGTGAGAGCCGAGTGATCCCCCCCCAATCATCCCCAGGAGCACGCCGGTGACCGACTATGCGCGACGGCCCGGTGTGCAGCGCACTCGGCGCTCGTTCTTGCGCGCCTTGGGCGCCAGCGCGCTCGCTTTTCCGTTTTTCCGATCGCTCGAGATTTCCGCTGTCGAAGCCGCCGAAGGGGTCGCGCCCCAGCGCTTGCTCACGTTCTATTTTCCACACGGCGTTTCCTCGCCGTTGTTCAAGCGCCAGGTAAACGACACCGAAGACTCATTCGATCTCACCTTCGTCGAGCCGAGGTCCGGGGCACCCTGCGTTCTCAGACCCTTCGATGATGCCGCTAGCTACGGCATGAGCTTCAAGAGCAAGCTAGTCGTGATCGACGGGCTCGATTTCGCGACCGACGCCGTGGGCCACGACGGTACGCGCACCGTGTTCACCGGAAGCGGGACGACCGGCACGGGCTCGTCAATCGAGCAGTATTTGGCCATCGAGGCTGGCCTCGGCAAAGACACCCCGTTCTCCACGCTCGTGTTGGGCGTCGGTACCAACAAGACAGGCGACCACCTCGACAACATCTCCTACTACAAGGGCGTCACGGTTTCGAAGATCATCGATCCGACCGAGACGTTCAACACCGTGTTCGCCTCCTTGCTCGCCAGCAGCGATCCCGCCGCTTTGGCCGCAGCCCAGGCCCGCCGCGCTCGCGGCCAGAGCGTCGTGGACTTTCTGCGCGCCGACATCAACCACTTGAACACGCGACTCGCCCCGCGTGAGAAGGCCAAGCTCGACCAGCACTTGACGAGCCTCGTCGAAATCGAAAAGCAACTGGCCGCGCTCGAGACCCAGCGAAACTGTCAGGCTCCGGCCGCCCCACCCAAGTTCGACAGCGTCCTCTCGCTCGCTGGTGGCGAGGTGAATTTCGAGGCCATTACCAATCTACAAATCGATATGCTGGCGCAAGCGCTGGCCTGCGATTTGACGCGGTTCGGCTCGTTCTGGATGGCAGACCTGAGCCGCGGCGCCGTAACCGGAACCGATATCCCTTACGACACCTTCTATTCGCCCGACAGCCCCGATATTCACCTGACCGTCGCCCACGGCTACCGTCCCCCATACGACTCCATCGATGGGATCGCGCCCGCAGACCCAGGCGTCCCGGTATCCTGGCAGCTATCGGGGGTCCAACAGCACTACGCCTACGAGAAGGCCGCTCGCCTGCTGAGCCGATTGTCAGCCAGTGGAATTCTGGAAAGCTCGCTGGTGGTGATTGGCAATGACATGGGTGATAGCGGCCTGCACACCTCGGACAACGTCCCTTATGTGCTGGCCGGTAGCGCAGGCGGCAAGCTGCGCACAGGCCGCTACCTCTCCCTCAAGCCGAATTGCCCACCGGGACGCCGCGACTGCGAAGGGACGAACAAAGTCATCATCCCCAACAATCAGTTGCTCGTGAGCATTGCGCAGATGTTCGGACAGGCCATCGACAGCTTCGGGGAGCCGACCGATCCAGCGCATGCCAAAGGAGCGCTCGCGGGCCTCGTCTAACGGAACTTGAAGTACGCCGCCGTGGCGCACATCAGCCCCGCCGTGATTAGCGCAGCCACGAATGCCGCGAGCAAAGCCAGCTTGAAGGGTGACAGCCTGCGCAACGGAGAACTCGCGAGTGTGCCGAGCGACGTGCGCCCGAAGCGCACGAGAGACTGCCGCGGGCCTTGGCGTGGGAGCGCCGCCCGCGGCGGGTCGACGGCATCGGAGTGCACTTCTGGCGTTGCGGTCGCGGGTGGAGGAAGCGTCAGGCCGTCTTCGTCGGTTTGCTTCGGCGAAGCACGGCGCACGGTGATGCTCTCGAATTCGGCCGCGGACGCTTGCGCGCCTTCGCCCACCAGCCAGCGCGCGCGCAACGACGAGCCGTAAGCATCTTCGCCGATACCCTTCTCGAGCAGCCAAGCCGCCAGCGCGTCGCCGAGCTCACGCATGCTCTGAAAGCGCTGCTCGCGACGCTTGGCGAGAGCGCGCTGCAAGATCACCCAAAGCTCCGGCTCCGCTACCCCAAATTGCGCAATGTCCTCGGGCGGCTCCGACACGATGGCACGCAGGATCATCAAGTAACTCTGCTGAGCTCCTTGCGAGAAGGGACGACGCAGCGTCATCAATTCGTACAGAACCACGGCAAATGCCCAGATATCGGCGCGATGGTCGACGTCGGGTTCTGCCTGCGCCTGCTCCGGCGCCATGTAATCCGGCGTGCCCATCAGCGCACCGGGGCGCGTGAGCCGCGTGCCGCCCTCGCGCAGCCGCGCCACGCCGAAGTCCACCAGCTTGGGCTCACAACGGCCAAGTTCGTCCTTGGCCAAGAACACATTTTCCGGCTTGATATCGCGGTGCACGACAGCGCGCCGATGCGCGACAGAAATCGCGTCCGCGATCGGCAACATCATGCGCACGGCGCGCGCGGGGTCGAGCGGCCCCTCGCGCAACATCAAATCGAGCAGCGATTCGCCGCTCAAAAGCTCCATGGCAATGAACGGCACGCCGCCCACGCAGCCGAAATCGAAGACGCGCACGATGCCGGGATGACTGATGCGCGCGATGGCGCGCGCCTCGAGCAAGAGGCGCTGAGTCGCGCGCGCCGCGTCCGGATTCTCGGAGTCGACGCGAATGAGCTTCATCGCGATGTCGGCATCGAGCAAGCGATCGCGCGCTTGAAAGACCGCGCCCATCGCACCGACACCAATGCACTCGAGGAGCTCGTAGCGCTCACCGATCACATCGCCAATGCGAAATCCGGGAGCACCGGAGCTCGCGTCGGCGAGGTTTTCGGCGAGTGAGTCGTCAGAACGGGCCAAATTCAAATCCTTACGCTCCTCCGGCCGATACGGTCGTTTTGCGCGATCCTTCAGCAGCCGGCCAGCCAGTGGCGGCCCCGGTGCAGCCCAAAGCGCGAAATTGCAGGACAATCCGTCGGTCATTTTGGACGGCGCCGCGCTCGTGGACCGAGGTAGGTTCGGCGTTGCGTTCGATGCCCGACTCGAAGCTCGTCACCGTCACGCGCCGCCTGGCGAAAGACCTCGGAAAGCTCAGTTTTTCGGAGCCGACCGCCTACGTCTACAACCCGCTCGTGTATGCGCGCGCCCCACACGAAGTCTACCTCGAGCGTTATGGCAAGACGCGCGGCCGCGTCGTGCTGATGGGAATGAACCCTGGGCCTTTCGGCATGGCTCAAACCGGAGTGCCATTCGGTGATGTCGCGCTGGTGCGTGACTTCCTCGGCATCGAAGCGCGCGTGGACAAGCCGGAGGCAGAACATCCCGCGCGCCAAATCCTCGGCTTCGCGTGCCAACGCAGCGAGGTGAGCGGCACACGCTTGTGGGGCTGGGCCCGCGATCGATTCGGCACCGCAAATGCCTTCTTCGAGCGCTTCTTCGTCGTGAACTATTGCCCGCTCGCGTTCCTCGAGGCGAGCGGCAAGAACCGAACACCCGACAAGCTGCCCGTGGCTGAGCGGGAGCCACTCCTCGCAACCTGTGACCGCGCGCTCGGTGAGCTCGTGGCCGAGCTTCAGCCGAGCCTCGTGATCGGTGTCGGCGCGTTCGCGGAATCGAGCGCGCGGCGCGCCCTCAGCGGGCAAAGCGTGCCCATCGGCACGATTTTGCATCCGAGTCCCGCGAGCCCCCAGGCCAACAAAGGCTGGGCCGGCTTGGCGGAAAAGCAGCTGCGGGCGCTCGGCGTGAAGCTCTAAAAGCCGAGCGCTAGGGCCTTCCGACCGGACGAGCCGCCTGAGCCTCCTCGGGAGCTTGGGCGGGTCGCGCGTGGTGCTCGGCCCGGGCGCTGGCTTCCACCCTCGGTCTGGGCTAGTTCAGGGCGCGGTTTCGCGACGAGTCTGCTCGGGCGAAGCCCCCAAGAAGAGGTCCAATGCTGCCCACCGTCACGTGGAACGTCGATCCAGAATTCATCAAGCTGCCGCGCGAAGGCGTTGCCATCGTGCTCGGCGGCTTTGCGGCGTTCTCGTTTTTGTATGGGCTCGTCAAGAAGGCGAGCGACCAGCTAGTGTCCGGGTTGTTCTTCGCCGGACTCGCGCTGATCGTCGCGAAGTTCATGCCGGTGCACTACGGCATCCGCTACTACAGCTTGCTGTTCGTGGTGGTGTTCCTGGGCGGACACGCGCTCTTGAAATGGCAGATCGAACGCGCTGGGGGGCCCGCCGAGGACGCGAACGACTTCATCGTTTACGGCGTGCTCGGTGTGCTGATCGGCGCGCGGCTCGGCCACGTCCTGTTCTACGACCTCGATAAAGCACTCGAAAATCCAGTGTGGGTACTGGAGATTTGGACGGGTGGCTTGGCGAGCCACGGCGCCGTGATCGGGCTCATCACGGCGATGTTCTTGTTCACGAAGCGCCGCGGGATCCCGTTCCTGGAAGGCTCGGATCGCTTCAGCTTCTCCGCGGCGCTCGGCGCGACACTGGTACGCATCGGCAACCTGCTAAATTCGGAGATCGTCGGCAAGAAGACCGACGGCACTTGGGGTTTCCGCTTTCCGCGCTTCGAGCACGAAGGCGACGCCGCGCCGCTGCGCCACCCGAGCCAGATCTACGAGATCGTGCTCGGTACGACAGTGCTCGGCATGCTGTTCCTGATCGACAAGCGACTCGGCAAAGAAAAGCGACCACGCGGGGCCATGATCTCCGCGTTCTTCGTGATGTACTTTTGCGGGCGCTTCGTGGTCGAGTTCTTCAAGGAATACGACGGCATCTCCCCGGATTCCCCGCTGCGCATGGGGCAAATTCTGAGCATCCCCGGCATCCTGCTCGGCGTGTATGGCCTCTATTGGTCGTTCAAGACGCGGCTGCCCGCGGTGTGGCCAGGAGCGGAGCTGCCCGGCGGCGACGATTCCAAGGACGACCACGAAGG
>JAEUAF010000392.1 GCA_019695485.1 Sorangium sp. | reverse complement strand
GCCGGTAAAGCGCCCCCGCTCGCGTGATTGGGTGCGTCGTTTGGGCGGCTTTCGAGGCTTTAGCGGGGCGCGCTCAGCAGGCGCTGACTGACGGCGCGGAGTGCCGTGGGCTCCTCGCCCAGCTCCCACGGCAGCGCTACGGAGCTCTTGGCGGAAGACGCGGGTCGATCCCGACCCAGCAAGGCGCCCCCCGAATTCGCGCTGGCTGGTCAGAAACCCGTGGGCCAGTTTACGAGATCCCGCCACTACTAAGAAGACCTGGTGAAATCTGCACACGCCATTCGGCCGGCATTGCGCCTTGTTGAGGCCGGGGAGGCGTCCATCCCGCTCGATCTCGACGGGGTCTATCGCGATTACTGTCGTTACGTCGCCGCCATCATCCTGCGCCTGTGCGGGCGGCGAGGGGCCCTCGAGGACTTGATCCAGGATGTGTTCGCGGAGGCTGCTTCGGGCCTCAGCAGCGTGCGGCAACCCGAAGCGATTCGCGGCTGGTTGGCGACCATCACCGTGCGCGTCGTGCGCCGGCATCTCAGGCGTCAACGCCTTTATCGCTTCCTCGGCTTCGACTCCAAGGTCGACTACGAAAAGCTCGCCGACCAGGCGTGCTCGCCGTTCGACCGCGTGCTGCTCTCTCGCATGTACCAGATCCTCGATGAACTGGCGGTCGATGATCGCATGGCGTTCATCCTGCACCACGTCGAAGGGGAGACGATCGAGGTGGTGGCGGAGCTGTCTCGGGTGTCACGCAATACGGTCAAACGTAGGATCTTACGCGCTCGCATTGCCCTCGAGGAAAGGCTCTCGGATGACTGATCCAAGCCAGCAATTGCAGCGCTTCGCCCAATTGGCTGCTCGCGTCGACCCCGAGCTCAGCGAGCATGACATCGAACGCCTGGCGCGCGCCGCAAGGGAGAAGCGCTCTCGCCGGGCAACCCCGCGCTGGCAGCTGCGAGCGGGCGCCCTGGTGTTGGCCGTGGGAGCGCTCTTCGCGTTGCGCTTGGCGTTGCACGACGACAGCGCAGCGGCCTCGCGCGCCGTTCGGCCCGTCGCAGTCAGTTCGACGCCACCCAAAGACGCGCAGACCGGAACGGCGAGCGTCGTTCAATCACGCCCCGTCGCGCCCGTATCGAGCGCGGCCAAGCCTCCAACCGCACCCCTGTTCCTTGCGGACGGCTCACAGGCGCTCTCCTTGGATCCGCTGACCGAGCTCCTGGTGTTGGAAGACTCACCTCGCGTGGTTCGGCTGGAGCTCCGGCGCGGGCGTAGCCATTTCGAAGTGAGCAAGCGGCCCGAACGCGCCTTTTCTGTGCGCGCTGGCAACGTGACGATCAGCGTGGTGGGCACCGCATTCACGGTGGAGTTGGTCGCTGATCGCGTCGGTGTGTGGGTCGATCATGGGATCGTGCAAGTCGATTGGGGTGTCGGCCATCAGCGACTTCAAGCCAATGACAGCGGCTGGTTTCCACCGCTCGTCCTCAGTTCGCAACCCCTAGACCGGTCCGCGCGCGGACCTCGGGTGCCCCTTGCAGAGCGGGAGCGGGAGCGGGAGCGCGAGCCAGCGACCGCGAGGCCCGACGCGGGTAGCGCCCAGATTCTCCCCGATGCTCGTGCTGCCTCCCAGTCGATGAGCCAGAGCGCGCAAGAGCTTCTGACTGCCGCGGATGCCGCGCGCGCGTCTGGACACCCTGAGCAGGGTGCCGAGCTCTTGAACCGCATCCTGCATGAGCACGCGAGCGATCCGCGTGCTCCGCTCGCAGCGTTGACGCTCGGTCGACTGCTGTTGAACGACCTTGGTAGGCCACGCGAGGCCGCCGCCGCATTCCGCGAAGTGCAACGCCGCGCACCGCAAGGGCCATTCGCCGAGGACGCCCTGGCGCGTGAAATCGAGGCCTGGGTGCAGGCGGGAGATCTGGCGCAAGCGAGAGCTCTCGCAAGCTCCTACGTCGAGCGCTATCCCTCGGGTCGGCATCTGCGCCGAGTACGGACCGTCGCTGGAATCGAGTGAGTCGTTACCGTCGTTGTCGCCAGGCTTTCCTTGCGGGTGCGCTGCTCGTCACGCTGACGCTAGCCGCCCTGCCCGCTGCAGCGGCTGATGCCAACACGCGCAGTGCGCGCCCACCCGCGCTGAGTGTGACGCTGTCCGTGACGAACTGCGCACCCGCGTTCGAGCAAGCGCTGCGTCACATCATGACTATCGAGCTTGGCTCGCTGCTCGTCACGGATCCGGAGGCGGCTCTCTCCGCGCACGACCAGCTCGCCATCGCGTGCGAAGTCGAAAATGCACGCGTGACCGCCGTGGCTGCGCGCGGCGGGGAAGTCGTGCGAAGCAGTCTCAGATTCGACGCTTTTCCCGAAGATGCCGCGCCCCGCGCCGTGGCCCTGTCAGCCCTCGAAGCGCTCGGCGCCGTCAACCCTGCGCTCTCCGAGAGGCTTTCGGAGCAACGGCGTGCCCAAGCTCAGGCGGTCGCGCATCGCGCCGGGCCCGAGCCCCGTGTAACCACGTTCGAAACGCGCGCTCCTCGCGACCGGCGATCGCACCTCACGCTCGGCCTGGCTTTGCGCGATTTTCTGGCGCCACACGGTGTCGTTGCGACAGGCGGGCGGCTCGAGTGGGGCACGCGCGCGTGGGCGGGCTGGGGGATTGGTGTCGATGTGGAGAGCGCGTCCGGTCAACGGAGCGTCTCGCTCGGAGAGCTTCGCGCGAGATTCTTGTCGAGCGGCGCTTGGTTCGACCTGCGCGCGCAAGGGAGCGCGCTCTCGGCGTCGCTGGGGCTCGGGGCGCGCGTCGGCATGGTGCTACTCGACGGAACGCCGAGCGGCGACGCAGCCGTTCGGGGGCACGAGGTGCTGAGGTGGTGGAGCGGACCGCTCGCACAGGCGCGCCTCGCAACTGGCCTCGGGCCTTTCAGCGCTAGCGGCGTGGCGGAAGCGGGAGTCGCCATCGGGGGTTCGGAGGGGCTCGCCAATGGCGCCGCCGCGCTTGCGGCCCGCGGCGGATGGCTTTGCTTTTCATTAAATGCTGGGATCCGATTTTGAGGTGGGCCAGTTTCGGCGCGCTCGACACTTCTTGGGGCATGGTCATGCATTCACACCCTCGCTTCGTTCGCTTTGCATTTCTCGCGCTGCTGAGTGCGGTGCCCGCCTGCTCGGCGCGCGATTCGCTGCTCGAGACGGCCGCGGGCGGTATGCACGCTGGTGCGGGCGGTATGCACGGCGGCGCCGATAGCGGTGGAAGCAGCACGGATGGCGGCACGACCGCGGCTGGAAACCACGCGGGCGGCGCCGACGCTCAAGCGACGGGGGGCGCCAGCGTCGGAACCGGCGGCGCCTTGCATAGCGGAGGCACAGGCGACGGTGGTGCTCCGCACAGCGGGGGCAGCGGCGACGGCGGCGCTCTACATAGCGGCGGCACCAGCGAGGCCGGTGCGAGCAACGGCGGCAACGCGGGCGCAGGACACGGCGGAGCGAACGGCGGCAGCGCGGGTGCAGGACACGGCGGAGCGAACGGCGGTAGCGCAGGCGCAGGGCATGGCGGAGCGAACGGCGGTAGCGCGGGCGCGGCAGGCAGCGCGGGTGCCGGCGGCTGTCCCTCAGGACAGACCTGGTGTCCGGGATGCACCTCAGGAAGCGGCAGCTGCTCGGTAGTGTGTCCGGCGGCGCCGTGCCCGTCGTGCTCGAGCGTTACGACCCTCAACGAGTGTGAGTTGCGGAGCGACTGTCACTCAGTGTTCACCGATCCCGGCACCTGCGGCTGCGCAGCCGTGGGCTGCTGCGCGCGCTTCTCGCGCTGCGCCGATGGCGACTTGGCAGTCTGTACGCCGCCGCAAACGTTCGCATGCACCACGGCCGAGCCGTTCTGCGAATCCCCCGCGTACGTGCACTCGTACGCGAACTCGTGCTACGAGGGCTGCGTGGCGCCCAAGGACTGCGCTCCCTGACGCGCTACTTGCAGCTCACGTGCGGCCCGCCGCCTTCTTCAGCACAGGAACAACCTGCGCCAAGAGACTTGGTAGCGCACGAACAGCTCGACTTGCTGCCACAACCCGGGAGCCAGCTACAGGCGGCGCCGCCGCTCGCGGTCTCATCACAGTACCAACCACTCGGGCAGGTGCCAGAGCCGCAGGCAAAGCAGCCACCATCGTCACAACCAGAATTGCGCGCAGCGGGCTCCGTGGATTCGGAGGAGTCCTGCTCGGACTTCTGCGCACGCCGTGTCGCCTTGGTCGGGTTCGTCGAGTGAGACTCGGCGGCCGGCGCTTCGGCAACGGGCGGCGGGCTGCCACCACAACCCGCGGCCG
>JAEUAF010000487.1 GCA_019695485.1 Sorangium sp. | reverse complement strand
ACCGCCTGCCGCGCCCCGTCTCGACCCGCGCCAGCTCCCGCCGCAATTTTTCTGCCTCTTTGCTCATGTCGCCGCCTTTCTCTGGGCGACCGACGCGAGCACGGCGCCTCGCTCACGTCAGGACGGGGCAGCGGAGAAGGTTACCTCCCAACGCGCCACTCCGCGCCTTCAACACGCGCAGCGCCGGCCCCAGCCTCCGCACCAACTCGAGGACCACGGGATAAATCCTGAGCATCATCCGCTAACTCCTTGTGTGTCCCGCCTCTCGGGACGCCCCGTCCCCGCCCGCGCGCGCAGACCGAGTCCAGGCTGCGAGCGCGCACTTGCACCGCGGGCGCCCGCCCGCGCCTCTCGCCTGGACGCGGTCGAGCACGCCGGCAAAATCCAACAACCCGAGCAGCAGCCGCTCCGCCGCTTTGTAGCTCAGATCTCACACCGCGCCCCGCGCGCCCTCAAGGCTGCCCAGCCGCCCGTCACTGCCCAGCGCCTCACTTCACCGGCGCATCCGGGCTGCCGAGCGGCGACCCATCCTTTCCACACACCCTCTCGCGCTGCCGCTGCCTCGGCCTGGCCTACAAGTGCTCCCAGTCCACGACTCCTCGCAGGCCGGTTTCGAGTGCGTCGAACTTCGCTTGCAGTGCGGCGCGGTCGAGCGTTGCGGGCGCTTGAACCACGAACGCAAACTCGCGCTTGATGAACTTGGTCTGTTCGCCGAGCACTTTGCAGCCCGCTTGTTCGATGAGCGCGCGGTGCACTTTGTTCGACTCGTGCATGGTCTGCTCGGGGACGCCCGAGATGCGGATGATGCCGGCGATTTGCTGTTCGAGCACGTAGATCAGCACCCAGCCAATGATGGTGGCCGGCAACGCTACGATGAAGATCTTGAGGCCACAGCAAAGCCCGACCACGGTGACCAAGATGACTCGCCCCGTGTCTTTGGCGTCCCCCACCATCGTGCGAAAGCGCAGCAACCCTCCAATGCCGAAGATCACGAACGCCATGTTCGGTTGCACTTCGACGATCAGCGCCACCACGGCGGCCACGACCGCGTACATCAGTAGCGTCTTCGGCTGCTCGAAGAGTTCGAACGTGGAGAGTCGTCGTCGCGTCGACGGGTGGTAGGCGATCACCGCGCCCAGCACGAGCGCCAACAAGAGGACGAGCACCATGTCGAGCAGTTGCCAGCCGTCCGCAAAGCTCGACCAGCCGTCGAGCACGACGTCCAGCCCCTGCTTGCGCTGCGCTGGGTCGGGCGACTCGAAATGCGGTTTGGCGGAAGCCAACGTGGGCCAAGCCAAGGCGAGGGGAAGGGCGAGGGCACGGAGCGGATGGGCGCGGCGCTGCACGGCGCTAATAAACACGCCGGGACGCCCTCCGGCAATCGCTTAGCGTTCGCCGGGCGCTCCCGCGAGCGCTCCGCTAGAGCGGCTCTTGCTGGGTACTGCAGTGAATCGTGCCTAGACCGAGCACTAAATCGACGGCGTGGATGCCCACGACGCGGCGCTTGGGAAAGAGCTCGGCGAGGATTCCGAGCGCGGTCCGGTCCGCGGGGTCGTTGAATGTGGGCACCAGCACGAGTTCGTTGGCAATGTAGAAATTCGCGTAGCTTGCAGGAAGGCGCTGTCCCGCGAACACCAGCGGCTCCGGCATCGGTAAGCGGATCAGCGATACTTTTCTGCCGCGGGCGTCGCGCGCGCGCTCGAGTCGCTCGCGCGCCGCCTCGAGGATGCGATGGTTGGGATCGGAACCGCGCTTCTCTTGCGCGAGTACGATTTGGCCGGGCGCTGCGAAGCGCGCGAAGTCGTCGACGTGGCCGCCGGTGTCGTCTCCGGCGATGCCGCGCTCGAGCCACAACACCTTGTCGACCGCCAGGTAGTCGGACAGCGCTTGCTCGCTGCCCTCGCGGCCAAGCTCAGGGTTTCTGGCTTGTCGCCCGTTGAGTAGGCACTCTTCGGTGGTGAGCAGCGTGCCTTCGCCGTCCACATCGATTGCGCCGCCTTCGAGCACCAGCCGCTTGCGACGTTTGCCGATCGCGACTGTCGCCTCGAAGACCTCGACGTTGAGCTGTGCTGAGACTGCTCTGCCCGCAGCTTCGTCGCGCTTGTGGTTGGGGTAGCGCGCCCAGCCGTTGAAGCGCCATTTCACGGCGTAGACGCCGTCGGCTTGGCGCTTGCCGAGCGTGTCGCGCGGCTTCTGTCCGCGCTTTCGAGGTGTCACCACGAAGCTTGGCACGAAGTCGCGTGTCCACGAGCGATCGGTGGGGTTGGTGACGAAGTCGACTTGGCCGAGGTCGACGCCCGCGTCCGCGAATCCGCGCGCCGCGAGCTTTTTCATGCGCGCGTCTCGGACGATCAGCCGCACGCGCTCGCTTTGGCTGAGCTTCTTGGCTATCTCGGCGAACACCCAGGGCACACTCGCGAATTTGCCCGGCCAATCGCTGGCTTCGTGCGGGAAAGCCAGCCAGGTGGCTGCGTGCGGCTCCCACTCTGCGGGCATGCGACAGCCGAGCTCGCGTGGGGTTTTCGTGGTCGGGGCGAGGCTTTGCGCCTGCGCGGGGCGGGGGGCGGTTTTGCGTGGGGGCATCGCTCTCGGGCTCAGCGCGGGTTGATGAAGCGGCGCGTGATGTCGCCATAGGCGTCGATGCGCCGGTCGCGCAAGAACGGCCAGTTTCGGCGCACGAATTCCATGCGCGACAGATCGCAGTCGACGACCAACGTTTCTTCGCCTTCGCCGGCCTCGGCGATCACGACACCGAACGGATCGGCGACGAATGAGTGCCCCCAGAATTGGAGCCCGCTGTCACTCGGCCCTTCGTGTCCGACGCGATTCACCGCGATCACGAACACGCCGTTGGCGATCGCGTGCGAGCGCTGAATGGTCTGCCAGGCGCTCAGCTGATCGGCGCCGAACTCCGCCTTCTCAGCCGGGTGCCAGCCGATCGCCGTCGGGTAGACCAGAAGCTCAGCGCCGGAGAGCGCCGTCAAGCGCGCGGCCTCGGGGTACCACTGATCCCAACAAATCAGCGGCCCCACTTTGCCCGCCGGGGTATCGATAGTGGTGAAGCCGAGGTCGCCGGGAGTGAAGTAGTACTTCTCGTAAAACAGCGGGTCGTCGGGGATGTGCATCTTGCGGTAGAGGCCGAGTGTCGCGCCGTCGGGGCCAATCACCACCAAACTGTTGTGATAAAGGCCTGGGGCGCGTCGTTCGAAGAGCGGCGTGACTACCGTGACGCGCGCTTTGCGCGCTGCGTCCGCAATCAGTTCGGTCGTTGGCCCTGGGATCGGCTCGGCCAAATCGAAGAGCGACGGATCCTGCGTTTGGCAGAAATAGGGCGACGCGAACAACTCCTGCAAACACACGAGCTTTGCGCCGCGCGCGGCCGCGTCGAGCACGCGATCCGCGGCTTTCTTCAGATTCTGGGCCTTGTCGGCGCTGGTCGACATCTGGACCAGCCCGACCTTCGTGATTCTGCGAGTCATGGCGGGTCGGAGCCTAGCGGGACTTTGCGCGTTTCCAAGGGCAACGCTGTGGCGGAGCGCTGGCAGAGCGGTTTTTCCCGGCGGGTGGGGGGCTCTCGGATGGGCGGGCGTCGCTCGGGCGG
>JAEUAF010000367.1 GCA_019695485.1 Sorangium sp. | reverse complement strand
ACGAATCGCTGGGCGGGGCGAAGAAGATTCTTCCAGCGCCGCCCTCTGCCGGGGGCACGCCACAAAAATCAGCGGATCGAGCGGCGTGCGCTGGCGCTCTCCGCCGACCAGGGGAGGGGTGTGCTAGACGATTGAGCGTGGAGTTCAGTGTTCGTGAGCCTGAAGGGGTCGTGACCCCGCTTGTGGTCGAGGTGCCCCACTCCGGGCTCTCGGTGGACGCGACGGCGCTCTCGACGTTGCTTGCCCCAGCGAACGCGATTGGGCGCGACGCGGATCTTTACGTGAACGAACTGTTCCAGGACGCGCCTCGCCTCGGCGCCGCGCTCCTCGTCGCTACGGTCAGCAGATACGTCGTCGATTTGAATCGCGCCGAGGGTGATTTTGACGCACTCGCGGTCGAGGGTGGCTCGCCGCGGGTTTCGCCGCATGGGTTGGTTTGGCGAACCACCACGGATGGGCGCTCGGCGCTGGTCGGCCCCCTGCCGCGCTCGGAACTCGAGCGTCGCCTCGACGCCTACTATCGCCCCTACCATGCGGCGCTGCGTCGCCTGCTGGACGAGCGCGTGGCTGCCTTCGGCTATGCGGTCCTGCTTTGTGCTCATTCGATGCCGAGTCGTGGCCGCGATGGGCACCAGGACATCGGGCGCGAGCGCGCCGAGGTCGTGCCGGGCAGTCGAGGCCGCACGAGCGCCGCCGCCGCGGTCATCGACGCCGTCGATTCAACAGCGCGGGCGGCCGGCTTCAGCGTCGCCCACGATCAGCCCTACCGGGGCGGCTTTTCGACCGGTCATTATGGGCGTCCGGAGCAGGGCGTCCACGCCGTCCAGATCGAGTTGAACCGGCGGCTTTACATGAATGAGCTGTCGCTCGAGAAGAAACCTCGCGAATTCGAGATCCTGCGCGGGTTTTGTCGCGACCTGACGCGACGCCTGAGTGAAGTCAGTCTGCGGTCGACGAGCGGGCGACCGGAGCTCGCGCGGGAGTCCGTGAGCGGGGCGGCTGGCAGGCCAAGTTCCGCCGGGGACTGAGCCGACCCGCGTTCGTCCCTCTTTTGCGACGGGACGAGTTGAAAGGCGCGGAAGCCTGCGCTAAGTATCGCGCCCCCTTATGGCTCGCAGCGAAATCACGGGTAAGCGCAGGATGGCGGCGCACAACGTTTCCCACTCGAACATCAAAACGCGCCGTTGGCAGCACGTAAACGTGCAGTCACGTCGTCTTTGGGTTCCTGAGCTCGGTCGCCACGTCGCGGTCAAGCTGTCGACGAGCGATCTGCGCACAGTCGATAAGATTGGTCTCTTGGCGTTCGCCAAGCAGCACGGCGTCAAGCTCTCGTAGTCAGCCGTTGCCGTCGCGCGCCCGTCGCTGTTTCGCGATGGGCGCCGTCGACGAGCGGAGTGAGCGGATAGTCCGCCGTAGCGGGTCCAGCTAGCAACGCTGGCGTCGGCTATAAGGCATGAGGCCAGAGCCCGCTCTCGGTCGCGAGCTTACTGACGCATGCTCGCGACCAGCATACTGAGCGGATCGCGTCGCAGACTGAGGCGCGGAGAGCGCACGCTATCCGGAGTGATCAGCGCGTTCTCCGGCTCGACGCTGACCTCGACCGGATCCGTTCCGTTCACTTTGAGCGCGAGGGGAGCCGGGACGCTGAGTCGTGTTCCGGGGGCGACTCGTGGCACGCCGCGCCGCACAGGGACAGCAGCGAGCGGGGCCATCAACTCGAGCTCTTCGACCCACGCCCCGGCGTCGAAGGAGCGGTAACAGAGCGCGGCCACGACGCCGTGTACATCCGCTGCGCAAATCCCCGCACCGCGCCCGGGAACCCGCGCCGTTTTGACGCGCGCCGCGTCGGCTGCCCACGGGGCGAGAAGCCAGCCTTCGTCGGCGCTCTCGAGGGCAGGCAGGTCGACGTCGGATTGAAGCTCGAGATCGCTGGGCGTGAGCACGCCCCCCTCACTGGTACTTCCCACGTGGAGCAGGGCTCGGCGATAGAACGGCTCTGTCAGCGCCGCGGCGCCGACTTGTCCGAGGCGCGAAAGCCACTCCGCGCGACGTGGTGCGCCCGCGCGGGTCGCACTCTCGACACCGGGTCGCACGACCGAGGCCAGGCTCGCGCCGCCGCCGTAAGCGAGGGCTACGATCGCCGCGAGTGGCGCGGTGGGAACCGCAACCAATGCCGCATTCGGGATTTCAGCACCTTCGACGAACCCGCGCGGCCGACGCGCACCGAGCCCGGGTTGACGCACGCGCCCATCGAAAGCGCGAGCGCCTTGCCCGATGCCGCCCACCAAAATCGAAATGGGTCCAAGTAACACGCCCGCGGTCGCGCCCGCTGCCGCGAAGAACCCCGAGAGCACCGCGGAGAGTGCGCCGCCCCCTCCAGATAGGTGAGCGTGGGCCGCTTCTTCGGCGACGGGCTCACTCGCCAGCGCGGCTTGGCGAACGCGCATCAGCGGTCAGCCTCGTCGTCTTCGGAGTCGCCCCCCGCTTCGTCGCCGTCCTCGAAGTCGTCCTCGTCGAGTTCGCCGTCCTCGTCGAGTTCGTCGTCCTCCGCAAGGTCGTCGCCCTCTTCCACACCCTCTGCGTCGATCGCAGGAACGCCCTGGAGGGCATGGCGGATTCGGCTACGCGCGCGTTGGCTCGGGCGGCCCTCGATCACGACGCAGGCCTGCTCGGCGCCCTCGAGTTCCTCCGCCAGCGTTTCGAGTGCGGAACTGCGCAGGGCCGAACCGGGCCCGGGCACGCGCAAGCGTGTGTAGATGATGGAGTCCCCGACGCCCGGCGTCACGCTCAGGTCCTGAACCAAGGTCACGCCGAGTTCGAGCGCGTCGGCGTGGGCCGTTTCCTCGTCCCACAGGCCGTGCGGTTCCCAGGCGATGCGGCGCGTTTCGCTCTTCAATTTGGCAACCAGCGCCGCAAGCTGTCCGCGGCTGCGCCGGCTCGGCCCGATCTCCGGCCCCGTTTGGAGCACTAACCACTCGGCGGTTTCGCAGGCGGGAAGCAGCGGCGCGAGGCTGTCGGGGGCGCTGAGCGCTGCCCCAGTCACCCGCGGTGGAAGCAGCACACTGAGGAGCAGCTTCGGGGCGGAAGCGCGCATCCTGCGCAGCGCCTTGGCAGACGGCAGGCGACCGGGATCCGCCCGCAGCTCGAGCAGGTCGAAGCGATCGGCGTAGCGCTCGATACTTCCAGTTAGCGTGGTGAGTCCGACGTACAGGCGCATGGCGGGGCGCGAGGCTTTCTCACGCCGAGGGGGGGAGTGCAAGCGACGGGCTCGAGCTTCGCCACAAAGCGCTTGGAATTTAGCCTTCCGAACGGCGAAGGAGCGCGCCCCTCTGCTTCGAAGCGCGCTAGGGCCGCGCTATTTCGGGGGGCTTCTCGCGCAAGAGCTCGCGAATTTCCGCCTCGGTCAGGATGCGGCTCGCACGCTTGGCAGCCGCGAGCAGCCTCGCGACCTGACTTTCGGAAGCCTCCAAGCGATGGTCATTCAGCCAGGCAACGGCGTTCGCTTCCCCGCTGAACGGTCCCACTGCCACCACTTGCCGGCGCCCCACGATTCCAGCCGGTACCCCTGAGAAGACGCGATCGGCGAGCCACTCGTTCCCGAGCGCGAGCGCTTTCCCCACGGCGGCAGCGTGGGCGCCGGTCGCGGTGCGAAACGCATCTTGCCCGACCACCGGGTGGTATGCGGGAATCGAAAATCCGAGCGCGTCCGCGGCCTCTGCCACGTAGGCCGGCAGCGTCGATAGATTGAAAGCTCGCCAGCCGAGCAGCACGAGATTTACCAGCAAGAGTTCGAGCGCGGCGTTGCCGCATCGCTCGCCGACCCCGAGCGCGGTGCCGTGACAGCGCTTTGCTCCGGCCAACCATGCGGACAGACAATTGGCTATTTCGAGCCCGCGATCGCGATGACCGTGCCACTCGATCGCGACGCGCGGCTCGACGCGATCGACCAGTTCTCGAACGAAGCGGATGACGCTGGCCGCGCCAGCGGGCGTCGCGTAGCCGACGGTGTCGGCGACGCAAATGCGCTGAGCGCCGCAGCGGATGGCGGTTTCATACAGCTGCCTGAGCGTTTCCGGAGCGGAGCGCGTGCTGTCTTCCGTCACGTAGAGCACTTCCAGGCCATGCTTGACGGCGAAGGTTACGGCGCTCTCCGTGAGGCGAAGCATCTGCTCGAGCGACCAGCCCTCCGTGTATTGGCGAATCGGGCTGGAACCGATGAACATCCCCACTTGCACGGGTACGCCGCTCTGCTCGGCGATCTCGACGATCGGGGCGATGTCCGCCTCCAGGGTGCGAGCCGCGCAGCACACCTCGATCGCAAGCCGCTCTTTCCCGACTTCCTGGGCGAGTCGCAGCGCATCATCGTGTTGACGCTTACGCGACGCCGGAAAGCCGAGCGCGAAGCAATCGACGCCGAGCGCCGCTGCGTGCCGCAGGAGCGCGAGTTTCTTCTCGATCGGTGGATCGCTGGCGGACGGCGACTGCAACCCGTCGCGTAGTGTTTCGTCCACGAGCTCGGGCCGGAGATCGGGGCGCGCCGTGTCGTTCCAATCGAAGAACAGCGCTCCCGCCTGGGGCGCGGGGGACTCGCCGTCCTTGCTAGGTTTCGCCCGGTCGTTCATTGCCTCGCCCCGACGAGATAGCGCGGAATCAGAAATTGAACCACTGGGTCGGGCACTCCGCAATGAAACGTCCCATCGCGTCGGTTGCAGTCTGCGCGGCGCTGATGAGGCGTTCGCGGTCTGCGTCTCGGGGAACATCGATGCTCGGGTACACCATCAAATCGTACTCGAAGTGTCCTTGGCGCCGCGCAAAGAGCGGGATCAGCGGGGTCCCCGCCAGCGCGGCGAGCCGAAACGGCCCCTCGGGCACACCAATCGTGCGATCGAACAGCGTGACGGGTAGCACCCGTCCGTTGGGGGGAGCGCGGTCCAGTTGAATCGCCACCACGCCGCCTTGCTTGAGCTGCCGGAGCAAGGGCATCGAGTCGAGCGGATCTTCGCCCACGTGCACGACCTGCACCCCGGCGCCCCTGCGCACTTCATCGTGAAGCCCTCGCGCTCGGCTATCTCGCTCTTGCTGCATGACGACCACCACGTCACGGTCGAACGCTTGGCGCAGGCCCCGCGCAGCCGCGTCCCACGGCCCCGCGTGAGCGGTCAGCACCAGCACGCCCCTGCCGCGCGCCAGGGCGTCGCGTATGATGGATTCCCCAGTCACTCGGCAGCTCGCGAGCGTCGCTTCTTTGCGACCCGCTGCCAAGCTTTCCGCCAAGCACTGCGCATAGTGGATGAAGGTGGCGAAGATCTCGCGTTGCTCGCGGCCGAAACTGGCGTTGCCACGCACCCAGCGCAGAGTGTCCCGAACTTTTCGGCGCTTTTTCCCGAGCGCAAGCGCGAACGCGACACCGAACAGCGGTGGGCTCCAGCGGAGCCAGAAATTCGGGCCATGGCGGGCGCCCACGTACGCCAGTTGCCGAAGAAACGCGCCGTCATGGGCCAGCTTGGATCGCACTTTTTCGACGCTTTCACGACGGCGCGCGTGGCGCAAGCGCCTCCTCGAGCGTGACTCGCTCGGCAGCTCGCGCTCTTCGAGTCAGTCCTGAACTCGTCTCGTAGGATGGTCTGCCTGGGCACCTAGGCGCGCGGGTGTGCACGGCGGAATGCGTTCCGCACGTGATCGCTCGAAACGTGCGTGTAGACCTCCGTTGTGGCGATATTGGCGTGCCCGAGCAGAGTTTGCACGCTGCGCAGATCCGCCCCGCCGCTCAGCAAGTGGGTCGCAAAGGAGTGCCGAAGTTGATGCGGATGCACGCGGCTCGCGAGCCCGGCAACGCGCGCGTGTTGGCGCACGATCTTCCAGAAACCCTGGCGGGTGAGTCGTCCGCCGCGAGGGGAGCGGAATAACACTGCGGACGGGGCGCGCGTCGACGCCGACTCTGCGGCGAGGCGCGCGGCGAGGTAGGCGGACACGTGGTCGAGCGCGACCTCCCCGAGCGGCACCAGCCGGCGCTTGCTGCCTTTACCAAGCGCGGAGACGATGCCGCGCTTGAGATCGACGTCTCCGAGCGTCAAGCCGACGAGCTCGCTCACGCGCAGCCCAGCCGCGTAGGTCACGCTCAGCATTGCGCGGTCGCGTAAGCCGCGCAGCGTGGAGGGGTCAGGCGCCTCCAGCAGCCTCAGCATCTCTGCTTCGCTAAGTGGTTGCGGAAGTCGCCGGCCGAGGCGGGGTCGAGGTGCGAGTCGCGTCGGATCGTCAGCGATCTCGTTCTCCCGCAGCAGGAACTTCATCAAACCGCGGGCCGCCGACAAATGGCGAGCCGCGCTGCGCGGACCGAGACCCGTGCGCGCCAACGAACGGAGCCACGCGCTGACCACCCCGAGATCGAGCTCATTGGGTTCTTCCAGTCCGAGCTCCGCGGAGAACGCCAGAAACTTGCTCAGGTCTCGCCCGTAGGCCGCCAGTGTATGCGGCGAGAGGGCTCGCTCTACCCGCAGGTGGGTGAGGTATGCGTCCACGAGCGCGTCGAGCGCCATGCGCGAAGCCTAGCGCTCAGCGCGCGTCAGGGCGAAGTTTCGGGGCGTGGGCGGCAACCGGGCAGAGCCCTGTTTTCTCCGGCTACACTTGAGAGTGAGGCCCGGAGGCATGCGCCGAGGAACGGCCAGCCGCGCGCTCCACCATCGCGCGCAGTAACGGCTCGGGGTCGTCGACGCGCATTAGCGCCTCGCCAACTAGTGCAGCGTCGACCCCGCTACTGGCGATTGCCCCCACGGACTCTGCCGACCCGAGCCCAGACAAATGCACCCGCACGACGTCCGGGGGTACGAGACGCAGCACGCTTGCGGCGCGCGTGGCATCCATCTCCAGCGTGTCGAGGTCGCGTGCGTTCACTCCGATCAGCTGGGCGCCCATGGCGAGCGCCCACGAGGCCTCTTCCTCTGTCGCGACTTCGACGAACGGAACCAGGCCGCGCACAGCCGCCGCGCGATGCAGCCGGGCGAGCTCCGATTGGTCGAGACAACGGGCGATCAACAGCACAGCGTCAGCTCCAAACGCACGAGCGACATCGAGCTGCAGCTCATCGATCACGAAATCCTTGCACAGAATCGGCAGCTCGCAGGCGGCGCGCACCTCGCGTAGGTGCTCATACGCGCCATCGAAGAATGGGGTGTCGGTGAGCACGCTCACCATGCTCGCGC
>JAEUAF010000867.1 GCA_019695485.1 Sorangium sp. | reverse complement strand
CCGCGCCGGGGTGAAGCGCCCGCATCGGCCGAGCAAAGCCCGGCGGCATAGCCCGCGAGGCGGCAGGGGGCAAAATCACCCGCAACCGGGTGCGGCGGAAGGCCGAAGGCAGGGCATCATGTTGAGGCGACAATCACGGCTGCCAGGCAAATCCGAGAAAGCTGTCCGAGCGCAGCGGGCCAGGTCCGGCCGTGCCGCCCTACTCCTTCTTGGGTTGGTCGGCCCGGTCGTCGCGTTCCCCGGCTGCGACGACCCATTCTCGAGCTGTCAGGCGTCTCGGAGCTGTCCGCGGGCGGAACGGGGCAACCCGGGCGAGGCTGGCTCGGGCAACACGCCCGGAGGCGTTACGAGCGTCGAAGGAGGTGCTGGCCCCACAGCCGGGGAGAGCGGAGTGGCGGCAATGGGCGGGGCCGCCGGAAGCCCGGCGATTACTGCCGCAGGTGCGGGCAACGACGCCAGCGTCGGGGGATCCAGTGTCGGAGGCACGACTGCTGGATGGACTGGCTCGGACGCCGGGGCATCTGCTGGATCAGCCGGCACGCGGTCCGACGCCTGCTTCCCGAACCCATGCAACCACGGCTCGTGCGTCGCGCATGGCGCTGACTTCCTCTGCGCCTGTGAGCCCGCGTACACCGGCGAGGAGTGCGACATCCCGCGCTTCGAGCCGCTCGGATTCCTACCAAACGACACATCCAGCCTCGCGGGGGACATCAGTCGTGACGGCCTAGTCGTGGTGGGAACGAGCGTGGCGACTACCCCAAACGGAGACATCCGCACTCCAGTCATTTGGACACATGAATCAGGCATGAGGCCACTTCAGAGTGGGTTGGAGGGAGATGCGAACGCCACCAACGCCGATGGCTCGGTGGTAGTCGGGCAAGTCGCAAACGGCGCCGCATTTCGATGGACTAAGCAGGCTCTCACCAATTTGGGTACGCTCCCGGGGGGGACGACCAGCAGTGCTACAGCGGTGAGCGTCGATGGCTCGGTGATCGCGGGCCGTAGCTCTACGGGAAACCCTGGCATGGATACCGCGTTCCGTTGGACGGAGAGCGCTGGAATGGTTTCGCTGGGTTCGCGTCTCGCCGCGCCGCGCGCGATGAGCGGAGATGGAAGCACCATAGTGGGCGGCTATGTGTGGACCGAACGCGGCGCGGAAACCATGGCGTACGACGGAGGTACCGCCAGCGCACACACCATCACGCCGGACGGGCGCTCCCTTATCGGCGCAGCGGCAGCAGCAGGAGAGCCTCCACAGCTGTTCAAAGTCGCTGGCAGCTCCCGCTCGTTTTCAGCGAGCAGTCTCCTCGGCTCGCCGCCGGAGGCCGCGTCCTTGCCAACGTCGCTATCCTCATCTACCTCCTTGTTCATAGCTGATGTCAGCGACAACGGTTTGACCGTCGCGGGCGGACCAAGCACCACTGCGCTCGGCGTGGGTGGTACACCTGGATTCGTCTTCTTGTTTGAGGGTCTCACGCGAGGAGGTGGCGTATTTCACAACTTAGCCACCGATTTGATAGCGCTTGGTGCAGACCTAACCGGTTGGCAGTTCGTAACGGCACGCGCACTCTCGGGTGACGGCAAAACCGTGCTCGGGGACGGGATTGATCCGGACGGGAAAGAGCAAGCGTGGATCGCACACCGACCATAGCATCGACCCTCGTCGGCGGGGCACCCGCTATGCGAAGTAGCTCAGTCACTCACTGACAGGCAACCGTGAGTGTACAGCTGTCGATGAAGAAGTTGGTGTTGGTTTTGGGCGTGGCGTCGGTTCCTGAGTAGAGCTCCAAATAGACGGATTGTCCCCCAAGCGAACTCACGTCGAGTGCCCAGTGGAAGCGCTCCCAAGCGAGAGTCTCGTCCAAATTGGAGAAATACCCGAAATCGGCACTAGACTGATTCGTCGTGCTCAAATACGGGGCATCCACGAGGGACGCAATGAATAGGTCATTCTCAATCCCTCCGGTTTCCTGGGTGAGGATGTCGTAGGAGCACGAAAGTGTGAGCGTCGTCGCTCCCGTCGGAATCGTGATCACTTGGTCGAGGGTCGAGATGTCGTCCGTCGCACCACCGAGCCACGCGAGATAGTGGCCCGACACGGTACCGTCAGGAAACGGCATATCGGTCGGTTGATCCGTATCACTCTGCACGATCGGGTACGGCACATTGTTCGCATCCAGCGTCGTCGAATCCTCCAGCCACGGTGCGGGTGTACCGGCGGCATCGAAGTTGCCGTTGAGGAGGATGTCGCCGGGAATGCACGCCTGTCCACCAGTGCCTGTGCCGCCGCTCGCGCGACCGCCGTTGTTCGTCGCACCACCCGCGGTGCCCCCCGTACCCGGGGTGCCACCTGTGCTCAGGGTGCCACCTGTGCTCAGGGTGCCACCCGTGCCCGGGACGCCCCCGTTCGAGTTCGCGCCGGCACTGCCCGGCTCGCCGCCAGCGGGAGCTCCGGCTTCTCCGGGGGTCGCGCCCGCTCCTGCGTCAGTCTGCGCCGCGCCGCCAGTGGAGGCTCCGCCTTTGCCACCGGTGGCAGTGCCGCCAGCGCCGGATGACGCGCCGCCTTTGCTGGTGGCGCCAGCGGTGCCGCCGTTCACGCTCGATGCACCGCCGCTCGCGCCGACTTTTTCGTAGTCGCTGAGTCCGATGATCTGCGAACACGCACCGCTGAGCAGGACGACAAGACCCAAAGCAAAAGAGCGAGACCGCATACTAGGCGAGTCGAATAACACGCCCGCCGGCGAAAATCCCTAGACCTCGGCCCGTCCCAATTCGGCCCAGTGGTCTGCATTGGCGCCCGCACAAGCGGATTTCCAGTGAGAGCCTACTTGGTCGCTGCGCGCGCCGCCGAAACTGCCGCGAGTTCATGCGCGTGGCGCCCAAATACCTCGCGAAGCCGGCGATAGCAGGGCCCGGGAAGCCCGTCGCCGATCTCGCGCCCATCGACGCGGACCACGGGCACGAGTTCACGAATCGAGGAGGAGACGAACACCTCTTGTGCGAAGCCGAGCTCCTCGGCCAGCAGCGGGCGCTCGACGATGGGCTGCCCGATCTGGCGGGCCACCTGGATCACTTCCTTGCGCGTAATCCCAGCCAGGATACCCACGGAAACGGGTGGCGTAACGAGAGTGCCGTCGAACAGGCAGAACACGTTCGAGGTCGTGCCTTCGAGTACGCTGCCCTGGTGATCGGCGAGCAGCGCCTCCTCGGCGCCCGCGGCGCGCGCCGCGTCGAGCGCCAGCACGGACAGCAGGTAGTTGCCGAGCTTCGCGCCAGACGCGAGCGTGCCATCACCGACGCGCTGCGTGCGGTAGATGATGGCCGCAATGCCCCGCTCGTAGGTGGTCGCGGACGGTGCTCGCAGCGGCAAGATCAAAACGACGCGCAGCGGCGACTGAGCCTCGGACATCGAAAGGCCGAGTTCGCGCCCGCGGCCGCGTGTCAGCAAGATGCGCACGTAGCTCTCGTCGAAGCGGGTGAGCGCGAGCCCACGCCGCACCTCCGCCTCGAAGTCGGCGAGCGTGAGCGGCATCGAGATTTTGGCGAGCGCGGCGCTGTTTTCGAGCCTCGCCAAATGTGCCGAGAGTTCGAACGGCTCACCCCCATAGGTGCGCAGCGCCTCGAACACCGAATCCCCATAGAGAAAGCCGCGATCGAAGACGCTGACGCTCGCCGTCTCGGGACTATGAGCTTCGCCGTTGATGAGTACGACGCCCGCGGACATCACCTGCCGCCCAAGCTCGCCACGACGCGGCGGGTTTCCTTGCCGCCGGGCCACACCAGCTCGAGCTCGAACGGCACGTTGCTCGTCACTTCGATCTGCGGTGGCTCGGTGTCGAGCGCGCGCCTTTGCGCCCGCAGCGAAACGAGCCCCGAGCGTCCGAACGGGTAGCGATCGACGCCGATCTCGTCGGTCGTCAGCAGGTTCCAGACCAATTTCCGCCGCCCGGGATCGGGGCGCAAACCGAATACGTACTCGAACAGCACGGCGATCGGCGTAATGCCCGTCCAGCCGACGAAGTCCTTGCGACCACGTCCCTCCGCGTGGGCGTCCGGAGCGAAGTGCTCCCAGACACTGCCGGTGCGCGCGAAGCACTCGCTCACGTGCAGGAAGTGGTTCTTGGCGATGTCGTGCGCGAGCTTCTCGTAGCCTTGTCGACTGAGCCCGGCCACGACCATGTAGTTCGTCGGCGCCCACACACCGCCCAACCACAGCCCGCCATCCGGATCGTATCCGTCCGTGTCTGCGGAGAGGCTCGGAACCGCGTGTTGCCGTTGAAACTCGCTGGGCTCCGAAAGGTGGGCCACGAAGCGCGCGAGGCGTTCGGGCGGAACGGCGTCAGCCAGCAGCGCCCAGTAGGCGCCGATGGTTTTGACGCTCGTGATGCGCGACTGATCGCGCTCCAGATCATGGTAGAAGCCCGTGCGCTCGTCCCACAGATACTGATTGATCCAGGGCACCAGCGCGGCATTCTCATCCGCGAAGTCGGTCACTTCACGCTTGCGCCCGAGAACTTCTGCCATCTCGAGCACGATGCGATTGGCCAGCACCTGCTGCATGTTGGTATCGACCCAAGTGCGGTGCGCGTGGTCGTACCAAAGGTGGGCGCCGGCAGGCGTACGCGGTTGGTTCACCATGCCGCTCGCCCAGCCGGTGCCCCAATAGCTGCCGTTCGGCCAGGTGCGATAGCGCCGGTACCACTGGCCGTACGCGACCAGCGCGGGAAACACCTCGGCGAGCCGGGCTTCATTGCGGGTAGCGAGGAAGTACTCCCATTCACTCCAGCCGAGCACGTTCGGGCCCGTGCCAGCGGGATCGAAGCGCGCGAATGCTTCGCTGCCGTCCTCTTCACGAAACTGGCGACAGATACCGCCATCGGGGTGCTGCTTCGCGTAAAAGTTGTCGAGTGTGTTTTGGAACTTCCACGCTCTGTCGCCATAGCGGCCGAACAAGGTGATGAACACCGAGTCCCACATGAACAGGAAGTCCTCGAACATGGTCGACGAATAGTCCGAGACGAAACCGTTCGCGTCGGTGGCACGCCGAAAGTTCTCGAAGGCGATTTGCCAACAGCGGTAGTAGCAATCGATAGCCTCTGGATGGGCGGGATAATGCGGCGCGGGGAGCAGCGCGCGCGCATCCGCGAACGTCGGCCACACTTCGGTGTTGCGACGCGGCTTGGCCCGAAACGGATTCTCTTCCGCGAAAGCGTTCTCGATGTACGTCGGAACGTAGGGTCGGCCCCCTGGGAGGTTCAGCAGCTTCAGGGGATTGCGCATGTCCGACCCGCGGCGCTTCTCATACCATAGCTTCCACGCGAAAGGCTTCGGGAAGCGGCGCCTCCAAAACCTGGTGCACGTCCCCGCGCGAGCGGCAGCAGCTGGCGTGCGCTGCTTATTCGGAGCCGGCGGTTATCCGCGGTGCGGGCAACGCCGCCTGGATTTCGGCTGGCGGTGCAAGCACCGTCGCTGGTGCGGCTGACGCGCGCAACCGCGCAAGCTCAGTCTGCATGCGATCGAAAACGAGCCGCCGCAGAAGCCTGTCATCACCCCCAGCCTGTTCAGGGAAAATAGGGTCGAGCACGCGAAGTAGCACGGGTGTCGGGTGAATCCCGAAGCGCCCTTTCGCCAGAATCGAGAACGTCCCGTCGACGAGGATGGGCACGATGGGGACGCGATTGCGCGCTGCGATCCAGAATGCCCCACGGTAAAATGCGCGCAGGTTACCGTCCGTCGAGCGTGTCCCTTCGGGAAATACGCATAGGCTCGACCCTTCGCGAAGCCGCGCCTCACACCTGCGCAGCATGCGGCGAATGCTCGGCAAGTGTCCGCGGCGTACCGGCACGTAGCCGTTCAGCCACATGTTCCAGCCGAGGAACGGCACGTAGAAGTTTTCGATCTTGCTCACCCAAAGAAACGGCGCCTTCAGGGCGTAGACCGCAAGAATGTCCACCATCGACTGGTGATTGACGACGTACACGCATGGCCCTTGAAAGCCGGCGTGCTCCGGCCGCTCCACGCGGACCCCCGCGAAGGGGGCCTTGGCCAGGTAATGCGCCCCCCAAACCGCAGTGAAAGCCTGCAGCGCGCGGCGCTGTCGCTGCCAGAACGTGAGCAGGAACAACAGCAACGACGGAAAGAACAGCAGTACCGTGGTCGACAACAGATACGGCCAATACAGCGCGTTATAGACCGCGAGGCCGAAAGGGCCGAGCGTGCGGGGCCGGTCGGTCGTCACGGGGCAACGCTAGCCCGCGAACCCGATTCGGGCGAGGCAGAAGCACACGATCCGGGTTGAAAAGCAGAGGCGTTTCCAGGAAGCTTGCGCCCGCCATGCCTGCCGCCCGTTGGATCTCCGCTTCGTCGCTGTTGCTCATCGCCACGCTCGCCTGTTCCAAGAAGGAGCCGGAGCCCGCCTCCACGCCGGCAACGCCAGAGCCTCCAGCCGCAGCGCCCGCCGCACCGAGCGCCGCACCCGCTGCCGAGGCAGCGCCAACTGCCTCCGCGAACACCGCAGCTGCGGCGGCCACGATGAGCCCTGTGCAGCCCGCGCAGCCCGCCGCCATCCCGGCGCCGGACGACGTCGCCGCCCCGCCCAAAGATGCCAAGAAGACCGCCTCTGGTCTGACCAGCAAGGTGCTCAAGGCCGGCACCGGCAAGGAACGTCCGACCGATTCCGATCGGGTCAAGGTTCACTACTCAGGGTGGACCAAAGACGGCAAGATGTTCGACTCGTCCGTGAGCCGGGGCGAGCCGGCGTCGTTCGCGGTGACGGGCGTCATCCCGGGTTGGACCGAGGCGCTGAAGCTGATGGCGCCCGGTGAGAAACGGCGACTGTGGATCCCGGCCAAGCTTGCGTACGGGGAAAAGGCGCCGCCCGGGGCACCGGCGGGAGACCTCACCTTCGACGTCGAACTCTTGGAGATCCTGGCCGCACCAAAGCCTCCGGAGGACGTGAAGGCGCCGCCCAAGAGCGCCAAGAAAACCGCGTCGGGCCTGAGCTACCGCGTGCTCAAGCCGGGCACGGGTAAAGTGCATCCCAAAGCCACCGACACCGTGACCGTTCACTATTCGGGTTGGACCCCAGACGGCAAAATGTTCGACTCTTCCGTGCAACGCGGCTCCCCAACGAGCTTTGCGCTGAACCAAGTCGTGAAGGGCTGGACCGAAGGGGTGCAGCTGATGGTCGAAGGGGAAAAGACGCGCTTCTGGATCCCCGGCGATCTCGCGTACGGCGACAAGCCAACGCGACCCGGCGCGCCGTCAGGCATGCTGGTATTCGACATCGAGCTCTTGCAGATCCGCTGAGGCTCAGCACCGACTACGCCAGCAGGCGATCCAACAGATGCCCATGAGCGAGCTCGCGCACGGGCATGCGCAGACGCTCCATCAAGTTCTTGCTGGTGGTGGTGAGCACCAGCGTCACTGCCGGGTCATCGCGAAAGCGTTCGAGTAGCTCGTAAACGATGCCGCGTGTCGCGTCATCGAGGTTCGCGTCGGGATCGTCGAAAAACAGGAAATTCGGCCGGAGCGCGATGGCCCGCGCCAAGCTGATGCGGCGCCGCACTCCGACCGACAAATGCGCCGGTAGCGCATGAAAATCATTCTGACTCACGCGGAGCTCCGCCAGTAACTCGCGGGCTCGCGAGTCGATCGCGCGATCGTCGAGGCCGAACCAATCCGCGTGGTATTTCATCGGCAGAACGACGTTGTTCAGCGCGGATGAATTCGACAGCAAACCGCCGCTATAGAACACCACGCCCCGCCGTACCCCGCCGCGAAACAGCTCACTCGGGCGTGAAAGGTTCGGCTGCTGGCCAGCGAGCAGCACCCGACCAGTGGTCGCCGGGATCAGGCCCGCGCAGAGGTACAGCACGGTCGACTTGCCGACGCCGTTGTCGCCCGTCACGACCAAGTTGCCTCCCGCGGGCAAACTGAGCGTCGTCTCGCGCAGCACCCACAACTCGCCGTATCGAAAGCTGGCGCGCTCGAGGTCGAGACCCAACGGGGAGATGGCAGACGTCACCGAAGGGGAGGCCCTGCCAGCCAATAGAAGACCACCGTCAACGCCGTATCGTAAGCAACGCAACCCAACAGGGTCTTGACCACGGCGGCGCTGGCCTGGCGCGGCACTTCGGTGGGCGAGCTCTTCACGAGCAAGCCGTAGTGGCAGGCGAACCAGCCGAGAATGGTGCCGAGGCCCACCCCCTTCGAGACGAACAGCACCAGATCGTGCGGCATCAGAGCCCGCGAAATCCCCGCGCGCAATTCGACCGGGCTCGGTCCCAGCAAGACCTGCCCGAGCAGCGCAGCGGTCAGTACGGCAACCACGCTGAAGTAAACCATGAGCACCACGACGCTGACGACCGAGGCCACGATGCGCGGCAGCACGATGAAGCGCGGCAGATCGATGCCCAGCGAGCTCAAGGCCAAGACCTCGTAGTTAACCTTCATGTTGCCGAGCTCCGTCGCGATCGCCGTCCCCGATCGCCCGGCGACGATGATGGCGGTCACCAGCGGGGCGAGCTCGCGCAGGACCACGGCCACGATGATCTTCCCGAGCAACTCGCCATCCGCCCCCGGCACCATCAAGCTGGTCTGGATGACGATCGTGGCACCGATCAACATGCCGATCACGCTCACCAAGAGCAGCGCGTGCACCCCGGTGAACAAGATCTGAGTGAGGAGCACGCCATGCGCGGTGCGGCGCGCGGCGGCGCCCGGCGTGGCCACCGAGGCGACCGCATTGCCGAGCGTTGCAAAGAGCTCGAAGGTCTCACCAAACCAACGCAGCACACTGCGCCCGATGCTGCCCAGCATGCCCACGCGAGGCTGGTAGTCCGCACGCGGATCGTAGGGCAGCGTCGAGCGCGCTTGGGGAAGCGGGTCTTGGCTGGTCGACATGCGAATACCCAGCGTAGGATACGGCAGAAACCCCGGCGGGTTCAGCACCTAGCCTGCGCCGGAGCGCCAAGAGCCTCCCCGAGTTACCGCCCGGGCGCCAGGCTGCCGCCCGCCACGCGGCGCCGACAGCACCGGCGCCGACCTGGAAAGCGCAATTCCGGAATGAAAACCGGGGGGAATCCGCCAAACGACCAGGGCGGGGCCGAACCGAAGTCCCGGCTCCGCCCGCTGTCGCGCCCTACTTCAACGCCTCGATCTTCTGCTTGGCCTCGGCGAGGCCATCGGTCTGGACGGCGCGCTCGTACATCTGGAGCGCCTTGGGCTTCTCCCCGAGCGCCTCGTGGATCTCGCCGAGCCGCAGGAAGACGACGCTCTTCTTGATGGGGCCGCCGTCCTCGAGCTTCTGCAGCAGCAGCGCGCGATACATCTGCTGGGCCTTCTTGTAGTCGTTGACCTTGAGCGCGACCTCGCCAAGTTGCGTCAAGACACCTACATTGCCTGGCTCGATGCGGAACGCCTTGTCGAGCTCGTCCGCGGCCTTCTGCGTCTCGCCCTCCGCCAGGTAAGCTCCCGCCAGGCGTCGGTGAATCTCACCAAGCTCCTTGGTCCGCTTCGGACCGAAACCGGCGACGATGCGCTCGAGCACCTCCGCCGCTGCTTTGCCGCGCCCCGAAGCGCTATAGCGGTCGCACAGCTCGAGCAACAGCTCGCGGTCGTCGGGCTTGAGCTTACTGGCGCGGTCGAGCAACTCGGCGGCCCCGGCGTGATCGTCGCGCTTGGAGGCGAGAATCTGCGCGGCTTGCCGCAAGAGCTTCACTGACTCGTCGGTCGAGCCTGCAAAGTCCGCTTCACGCGCGATCAACGCGGAAAGCTTCTCCCACTGCTCGAGCCCTTCGTAAAGGCCTCGCAGTCGGCGGCGCAGGTCGACGTTCTTCTCGTCACCCGTCAGCCCGCGCTCGAGCGCCTCGGCCGCGCCGGACTTCGATCCAAGCTCGAGCTGAACGTCCGCGAGTTCACTCGCGCGAGCCACCGCTGCCTCGCCGGTTTCCATGCCGAGCAACTGGCTCAGCACGTCGGCCGCCTCGGCGAGGCGCCGGTCGGCGCGCAGCAATCGGCCCAACGCTTCGAGCGCGCCGCGGTGACGCGCATCCCGCGCTAACACTGCGCGATAGGTATCGATGGCACGCGGCCGATCGCCGAGCCTCGAATCACAAATTTCTCCCAGGCGCACCTGAAACGCGAGCTCCGCCGAAACGTCGCCGCGCTCTCGAGCGCCTTCGATTTGACTCGCCAAGAGTGAGGCGAGCTCCTCGTCTCGCTGCGTCTTCTCGAACAGTTCGCTCAAGCGCACGACGGCTTGTTCGTGCCCCGGCTCCTCCTCGAGTACAGCGCGGAGCTGGTCGATGGCGGTGTCGAGCGATTGGAATTTCTGCTCCGAAATCTGAGCGAGTTCCAGGCGCAAGATGCTGCGATCGGACGGCGTGCTGGCTAGATCGGTGAGCCGCTCGAGCAAGCGCGAAAGGTCTTGGTAGCGATCGACGCGCGGGTACAGGGCGCGCAGCGCGCTCGCCGCTTCTTCGTCGCTCGGATCGTCTTCGAAGAGTTGCTCGAAGAGTTCGATGGACTTGTTGGGTTCGCCGAGCTTGTCGCGCGCGATTTCGGCGGCGCGGCGTCGCAAGCGCCTCACCTCGACTGCGTCCGCCGCGATGTCCGCCTGGCGCACCAAGAGGCTGAACGTCTCTTGGTAGTCGCCGGCGGCTTGGCGCAACAGCGTGAGCGCATCGAGCGCCCACAGGTTGGCGTCATCCAAGGCGAGAAGTTCGCGCAAAACCGACTCGGCGAGCGCGCTGTCGCCTAGCGTGGTGGCGATGTCCTTGGCCTGCGCGTAGAGCGCTTGGCGCCGCTGGTCGTCGATTTGAAGCTTGGCGCGGCGACGCAAGGTGTCGAACAGATCGCGCTCGCGACCTGGTGCCCGCTGCAGCTGTTCGCGCAACTCGAGCACCTCGTCGTTGCCAGCGTCGTGTTCGAGCGCGACACCGAGCGCCCGCTCCGCGCCCTCCGGATCGGAAGCGCGATCGCGCAACCAACCGGCGAGCCGCACCGAAAGCGCCACGGCTACCTCCGGGACCAATCCGGAGTTCTTTTCAATCGCGAGTTTCAGGGCGTTGGCGGCACTCGCCCATTCGCCGGTGATCGCAGCCAAGCGCTCGGTCTCCTCCAAGAGGCCGCTGTCGTCCGGAGAATCGAGCAGGCCCTGTTCGATGACACGCAGCGCCGCCTTCGGGTCGCGGCTCTCCTCCTCGAGCACGCGCGACAGATTGCGGCGCATGTCGACGCGCGCCTCGGGAGAATCCGCGAAACTGACGCGCTGCTCGTAGAGCTTCGCCAAACGGTCGGTGCGCCCCCGCGTACGGTAGACGCTCTCGAGCACGTCGGCCGCCTCCTCGAACAGATCCGGCAACTCCGTGAGCTTCTCGAGCTCCCGCACCGAGCCCTCGTGATCAGGCGCGACTTCGAGCGCAGAGCGCAACGAGCCGAGCGCGCGCGCCGGCTCCTTGAACTCACGCATCTGCAGGGTGGCGAGGCGATAGTAGAGCTCTGCCCGCTGGCTATCCGAGCTTTCGACGAGCACGCGCCGCTCGAGCACGTCCGAGAGCGCGCCGTGGTCACCGAGCCGCGCGTAAAGCCTGTCGAGTGCGTCCAAGAGCTCCGGCTGGTCGCCCGCTTGCTCGAGAGCGCGCGCATAGGCCGAGACCGCGCGGCGGTCGTCCTTCAACCGCTCCTCGCAAACGCGCCCGAGACGCACGTAAAGATCCTTGGCAATGTCCGGGTCGAACGTAGCCCCGGCTCGCTCGCCCAAGGCCTCAGCGTAGCGCTCGAAGCCGCCCGAGAGCTCCGCCAATCGCTCGAGCTCGCGATGAAGTTGGGGATTTTCCGGGCGTTCCGCCAACGCTCGCAACAGAGCGGTGAGCGCTTCCGAGCCGCGTCCGAGCTTCCCTTCGACGATCTCCGCGATCGCCATCAAGGTTTGCATGCGATCGGAGGGGTCCTGCTCCACCGAGAGCCTGAGCTCGAGCACCGAAGACAAATCCTCCCAACGCTCGGTTCGCCGCAGCACTGGCACCAGCACATCGGAAACTGCCTGGCGCAGGTCTTCGTGTTGTTCGCCGAGCGTCCGCACGCGCGCCACCACGTCGGCATCCTCGGGCGCGTCATCCAGCGCGCCGCGGTAGGCTTCCAGTGCCTCGTCGAAGTTTTCGAGGCGCTCGGCGAGGGTCGCTGCGATCTCCTTGCGCAACCCGGCGCGCGTGCCCGCGTTGTCTGCCATCGAGACCTGCAAGCGCAGGTTCTCGAGCAATTCGTGCCACATGCCCTCGGCGCGATAGAGTCGATTCAGGCCGCCGATAACGGTCTCGGCGCCTGGCCGAACTGCCAGCGCCTGCACGAGCGCTTCGATCGCACGCGGGCGATCGGAGAGTTGTTCCTCGTAACAACGCGCTGCGCTGGTCAAGAGCTCGAAGCGCAGATCGGTATCGTCCGCGTCCGCGAGCTCGACTCGCCGCTGATAGAGTTCTACCAAGCGACGCGCATCGTTACGGGCTTCGTAGAGCGCGATCAGACAATCGACCGTGAACGCGCTGTCCGGCTCGAGTTCGAGCGCGCGCTCGTAAGCGGACACCGCGCCACGCGCGTCGTCCAGCATGTCGCGCTTGGCCTCACCGATCCGCCGCCAGGTACTCGCGCGCTCGGCGTCGTCCAAGATCAGATCGGCCTTGGCCGTCAGGACGCGTACCAAGGTCGGCCAATCGCTGAGAAGGGTAGCGAGCGCTTCCATGCGCTCGAGCGGCACGATGTCCGTCTCGTCCGACGCGCGGAGTCGATCATAGGCGTCGAGAGCGCTGCGCGGATCGTCGCGCCGCACGTTGTGCACCTCCGCAAGCACGCCCAAGATTTCTCGACGACTCACCAGGTCCGGCCGCTGCACCAGCACCTCTTCGTAGGTCTTCGCAAGGTGCTCCCAGGCCGCGTTCGCCTCGGTCAGGCGCTCGTACTCTCCGCGCACGTCGGCATCGTCTGGATCGAGCCGCACCGCCGCCTCGAGCGCCCGCCGCGCGCGGCGCACATCGTTTCCGCGACGCTCCCACAGCTCGGCCGTCTCGCGCAGCACGGCCACGCGATCGGGCTCGGTCTCCGCCAATGCATAGCGGTCCTCGTTCAACGTGATCAGCCGTCGCCAGTCGTCGGCCGCTTCATACAGCGGACGCAGGATGTCGACGACCCGCTGACGCTGCGACTCCTGCTTGCGCATGGCCTCGAGCTCTGCGATCGCTTCGGCGTGGCTCGGATCCACGCGCACGACCTCGTCGAGCTGATCCACCGCTCGTTCGAGCTCGCCTTGCTGCACGAACAAGCGTGATAAGGCCAGGCGAAAGCCGTTGGCGTGAGCCGCATCGCTCGCCGACTCTGCGCGGCGTTGGTAGAGCTCGGCGAGGTCGGCGAAGCGCTCGCGCTCGCGGTAAAGCTCGGTCAGGGCGTCGAGCGCGCGCACGTCCGATTCGGACACCTCGAGCGCCGCGCGATAGGTGTCGATGGCGGCGTCGGGTCGGCCGAGCTCGCGTCGCTCGAGGCCCGCGATGGTGTGCAACACCGAAAGCCGAGCTTCCGGCTCGAAGCGATGCTCGAGCGCGTCGCGGTAGAGCTGCACGCGATCTTCGTGGCGGGAAAGTCGCTTGAGGATGCTGTCGATGGCATCGAACAACGACTGATTTTCCGGCTCGAAACCGAGCGCGCGTCGATAGAACTCGAGCGCACGGTCAGGCTGACCCAGCGTGTCGAACAGGGCGCCGCTGCGGCGCGCAATCTTGGCGCTGTTGGCGTCATCGACTCCGATCAGCGCGAGCTCCCCGGCGTAGATCTCGGCCAGGCGCTGTTCGGCGCCTGCCACCTTGGCAAGCCGTTCGAGCTCGCTCACCGTGTCCGCGTCGGCGACGTCATCGTGGAACAGCTTGGCGACGGTCTCGAGCGCCGCCCGATAGTCCTCCTTTTGCTCCTCGTAGAGCTTCGCGAGCCGCGTCAGCAGCACGCGCCGATCCTCCGGATCCGACGCGCACTCGAGGCGCGCGCGGATCGCATCCATCACCTTCGTGAAATCGGCGCGCAGCAGGTAGACCGGCTCGAGCAGTGACGCCGCGCGAGCCCGCTGCTCCGCCTCGGGGGCTTCCAGCAGCAAGCGCTCGAGCTCGGTGATGGCGCCGCCGTGTTGGCGCTCGAGCTTCAAGGCCTGCTCGAGCTCGTCGAAGGCGCGGTCTACGTTTTGCTGTTGGCGCGCGGCAACCCGCGCGATCGCCACGTGCAGGTCCGGCTTCGGGCCGAGGTTCTCGTCGAGCTGACGCTCGTAGAGCGCGACGAGCTCCGACCAGCGCCCGACCGCGGTGTAGAGCTGCTCGAGCGCATCGAGCGCGGAACGCTCGACGCCGAGCTCCAAGATCGACTCGTAGACCGAGATGGCACGTGCTTTGTCGTCGATCACGTCGGCCAGCAGTCGCGCGCGACGGAACATCAGCTGCTTCTTCTCGTCGGCGCTGTCGCTGACGTCCACGCGCCGCTCCAGGATCTCGAGCAAGCTCTGCGCGTCGCCGCTCTCTTCATAGAGCGATTCGAGGGCAACGAGCGCCGTGCGATCTTCGGCGCGCAGATCGAGCGCCTTGCGGTAGTACTCCCGGGCGAGCTCACGATCGGCGAGCTTGTGTCGCGCGAGCTCCGCGATCTTGAGGGTGACGCCGAGCTGCACGTCGCCGTCGAAGATTCCCGGCACCACCTCGCAGAGTAGCTTGACGTGCTCCGCGTGACGCCCGGTGGCCAGAGCCAAGCGATCGAGCCGCGCAAACCAAGGGCTGAGATCGCCGTGGCCGACCGCCACGCGGATCCCTCGCTCCGCGAAGCCAAATGCGCTGCTCGGATCGGACAGCGGCCCTTCGGCGACGGCCAGCGCGGCTTCCAAGCCGAGCAAGCGCTCGTGCGCGTCGTCGGAAGTTTCGATCTCGATTTCGATGACTCTGAGGAGCTTCTCGTTAGAGTTCTCGGCGGCCAAGATCGGGCGCACGATTTGGGCGGCTTCGCGGCGCACGGCCGCGTCCGTCGAGTCGAGCAGCTTGTCGAGGGCAGCGCGACTCGCCAGATGCCGCGAATCGAGCGATAGCGCGCGACGGTATACCTCGAGCGCGGCGGGTACGTCGCTGAGGTGCTCGCGCTTCAAATCTCCGAGCTTTGCCAGGAGGTCGAGGCGCTCCGCGTCGGAACTCGCTGCATCGACGTGTCGCTCGTAGGTCTCCGCCAAGTCGTCCCAGCGCTCGGCGAATTGGAACAGCGCTTCCAACGAGCGCAGCGTGTCGCCATCGGGGCCGAACTCCGAGAGCAGCGTCTGATAGGTGTCGATGGCCTCGGGAATCGAGTCGAGCTTTCGCCACAGCGTTTGCCCGGTACGCACCAACAAGGTACGCCTCAAATCCGCGTCCGCGCTGATCTCGCGGCGCCGCGCCATGGTCTCCACGAGGTCGCGGAAGCGCTCCGTCTTCTCGTAGAGCCGGTCGAGTGCCGCGAGTGCCTCCTGGTCCTCGGGGCTTTCTTCGATGCGTTGCTTCCAGGCTAGGATGGCGCCCTCGTTGTCCAGGAGCTCCCGCTCGCAAAGCTCACCGAGACGCCCGAGCAAGGACCGTCGAACCTCCAAAGACTCCTCGAGGCTCACCTGAACCTTCAGGATCTCGGCCAAACGCGGATTGTCGCCGGAGGCGACGTAGATGCGCTCGAGCGCGCGTGAGGCCGGCAAAGTGAGCTCTCTATCGTTGCGATCGATATCGAGCACCTGACGGTACACGCGCTCGGCTTCGGTCCGATCCTGCACGAGCTCCTCGTAGATACGCGCGACATCCATCAGGATTTCGCCACGCAGGAGCGGCGTGCTAGCCGCTTCCGCGGCCTGCGAGAGAACGCGCGCCACGCGCGGATTCGCCGCCAAGCGACGCCCGATTTCGCGCAGCCGGGCGCGAGCCTCGGAGTCGTCCGGATCGAGCGGTACGAGCCGCGCAAACGCGTCGAGCGCGCCCTCGTCGTCGTGTAGGCGTTCGTCGCGCAGGTTGGCGACGCGACGCAACAGCTCGCGCTGCTCGGACTCCGCCTCGCTGCCGAGCGCGGCGAGCCCTTCGAGTCGAATCTCGAGTACGCGGACGAGTTCGCGGATCTCGTCCTTGGCCTCGTACACGGCCTCCAACATGCGCGCCGCGCGCACACGCAGCTGCCCGATTTCCAACATGCGCTCGGCCAAGCCGCGCGCCTCGTAGTTCCCGACCCGCTCGCGCAACACGTCTTCGACATGCGCCACGGCCTTCTCGGGATCGTGCAAATCGAGCTGCAACTTGGCCAGGCGCAGCTTGAGCTCGAACGCCTCGTCGCCGATCGCCGTTTCCAGACGCCGATCCAAGAGCTGCGCGAGCTCCTTGTCCTTGCCCTGGCGAACGTACAGCCGATCGAGAGCGCGAATCGCCCCATCGTGCAGCGGATCGGACTCGGCGATGCGCTCGTAGTAGCGCGTGGCTTTGGCCGGATCTTCGATGATTTCCTCGCAAATCAGCGCTACCTCGACCAGCATTTCGATGCGACGGGTCAAGTCGTCGGTGGCCCCGGAGGCTCGGTCGTAGAGGGCCTCGAGCTCTCCCCAGCGCTCGGCGCCGGTCAGGATGTCCTTGAGGCGCTGAAAGGCGCCTTCGTTGCCGGGAGACAGCGCGAGCACGCGCTCGAGGTATGGGATCGCACCCATCGGATCGCCGAGCTTGTCTTCGTGGAGCCGCGCGGCGCGTTCGGAGAGCTCGATCTCGAGCTCTGTCGAGAGGTTCGAGCGCAAGACTTCACGGTAAGCGTCGGACAAATCCGTGGGGCGACCCGCGGCGTTCGACAGCGCTTCGGCGCGCGTCCAAATCGAGAGCTCCGTCGGAAACTCGCGAGCCGCGGACAGCATCACGTCCAAGGCGCTCCCGAAGCTCGACAGCTTCTTCTCTTGGGCGTCCGCCAAGCGCGTGTAGAGGCTCATGCGATCGGCGGGCGCCGTCGCGCCGCTCAAGATGATCTCGAGCGCCGAGACCTCCTTGCGAGCGTCGCCGACTTCCGCGTAACGCTCCGCCAGCACTTCCGCGGCGCGCGCACGCACGCTCTCCGTGCGCAGCAGCGCTTCGAGGACGGCGATGGCGCGCGCGGCGCAGGCCGCTGAGCTTTGAGCCGCAACTGCGCTGTCGAGCGCGTCGGCGTGGCGACCCAGACGCTCCACGTAGAGCTCCGAAAGATCTGCCTCGCGCTCCGCACGCGCTTCGCCGGAGAGAACGTCACGATGGCGCTCGATGATGACCACGGCGCCCTCGGTATCGTCCGCTGCGAGCAGGAGCCGTGGCAGCGCGCGCAGCGCGCGCTCGTCCGTGCCGTCGATCTCGAGCATGCGCCGGTAGAGCGCCACCGCGCGCTCGGGCGCGGTGAAGACGTCTTCCTCGAGTTCAGCGAACTCCGCGAGCAGCTTCAAGCGGTCAGCGTCGTCGCTGGCGGTGTCGATGCGTAGCTCGAGCAGCCAGCGCAAATCGTCACGGCGGTCTTCTCGCCGCAGGATTGTCTCGAGCTGATTGCGCGCGTCCAGATCGTTCGGATCGCGATCCAAGAGGCGCTTGTAGGTGGCCACCGCGTCGTCGGAACGATTCAGCTCCTCGGAGTAGACGCGCGCGAGCAAGAGCTCGATGCCACGGCGATCCCCCAACGGATCGGGCGCTCGGTGTTCGACGGCGCTCGGCTGGGAGCCATCGCCGCCCTTCTTTTTACCCTTCTTGCCCTTCTTCTTATCGCTCTGCGCCTTGTCGGCCGCGGAGGGTTGCGAGGGCTCGCTCGGCAACGGCTCGGACGCGAGTCGTCCGGCGATCACCTCCGCAAACACGTCCCAGGCGGCCGCCGCACGCGACGCTTCCTCGAACAAGGAGAGCGCCTGCGGATCGGCGGGAGCAAGCTCGTAGGCCTTCCGCGCATAGCCGGCGGCGGCGCGGCGATCCGAGAGTCTGCGCCCCGTGACGTCGACGAGCTTCTCGTAGAGCGCGAGCTTGTCGGCCGTGGTCTCGGCCTTTTCCAACAGGAGCTCGTAGAGCGCAGGCAGGCGCGACCACTTCTCGTCGCGCTCGTAGAGTGGCAACAGGGCGCGCGCGGCGCGCGTGTCGCTCGGATCGGCCGCCAAGATGCGCTCGTACGAGCGGAACGCGCGCTCCGGCTGATTCAGATGCTCGGCCAGAATGCGCGCGGTACGGTAGCTGAGCTCTACACGCTGCGCAGATTCCTTGGCGCGATCGGCCGCGTTGCTGAGCACCTCGGCGAGCCCCTCCCAGTCCTTCTGAGAGCCGTAGAGCTGCTCGAGGCCGTCGTAGTCTGCGCCCTGCAGGTACGTCTCGCGCAGCACGCGCAAGGCGCGGTTGTGGCCGGGCGAGAGCTCGAGCACGCGTCGCCAAGTGCGCGCGGCGGCGGCCTGATCACTCAAATGATCCGAGTAGATGGTGCCAAGCTTCTGCAGCGTGGCAAGCTTCTGCGCGTCGTCCGAGACGAGCCCGATGCGTCGCTCGAGCGCCTCCGCCAACGTGCGCCAATCCTTGTTGCGCTCGGCGTGCTTCTCGAGCGCGTCGAGCACATCGAGACGCTCGGGCTCGGCCTCCAGGATCTGCTTGTAGAGACGCACCGCGTCCTCCGAGCGATTCAGACGCTCGGCGGCGAGCTGCGCCATTTCTCGCAGCAACGTGAGGCGCTGGCTCCCCTCGGCCTGCTCCAGTTCGGAAGCGTAGAGGGCGTAGAGCTCGTTCCAAGCGCGGCGCTTCCGATACAGCTCGTCGAGCCGCTCGCGCGCTTCGCGGTCGCTCGGCGCGACCGCCAGCAGCTTGGCGAAGGCTTCGGTCGCGTTCTGTACGTTCGAGAACTGGTCGAGCCAGCGGCGCGCGGCCGCGCGGTAGAGCTCACGCTTCTCGTCGATGTCCGGCGTCACCTCGGCGAGCTTCATCTGGTGGGTGATGAGCTCGCGGTGGCGACCGAGCTTGTCGTAGAGCGCCACGATTTCGCGGAGCTCGAGCACGTCGTGCTCGTCGAGCTTGTCGTCGAGCTGGACGATCTGGTTCAACACCG
Source organism: Sorangium sp. (assembly GCA_019695485.1). Classification (GTDB taxonomy): domain Bacteria; phylum Myxococcota_A; class Polyangia; order Polyangiales; family Polyangiaceae; genus PMG-095. The sequence goes on along the minus strand of JAEUAF010000867.1, from coordinate 3,807 downwards.
AGAGCAGGGCGGTGTCGCTCTTCTGGTAGAGCCGGTAAACCGTGGCGACTTCGCGCAAGATCTCCAAGCGCTCGGCGTAACGCTCTTGCGGCGTGCGCTCGAGCTGCTGCCGCAACAGTTCGACGAGCGCGTTGTGGCCCTGCGTCTGCTTGTACAGGGTCTTCAGACGCTCGCGCGCCTCGGTGTTGTCGGGATCCTGACGCAGCACGCTCTTGTACTGCTCGATGGCCTTGGCGGCGTTGGCTTGCCCTTCGGCGAGCCGCGCGATTTCCTGCGCGAGACGCGTCTTTTCCTTGGTGCCATCCTTGAGCGCGCGCTGCGCGCCCGTGAGCACGTCCATCAGTCGGGTGTCGTCCTCGAGTGAAGTGCAGTACTCACGATAGAAGGTGAGCATGCCCTCGTTGGTGGGGTCCACCTTGCGTACGCGCTCGAACCAGGGTTCGGCGTCCGCCGCTCGCTCGAGCTTCTTCCAGTGCAGCATCGCGATCTGCAACATGTCGCCGAGCCGCTCGGAGTCGTGCAGATCCTTGGATTTCAGCTCACGCTCGTAGAGCGCCACGAGCTCCGCCCAACGCGTCTCGCTCGAATAGAGCTCCGACAGGAAGCTCATGGCCTCCACGTGGTTGGGGTCGTCGCGCAGCACGCGATCGTAGGCGCGCGCCGCGCGCTCACGGTCACTCAAATGTTGGGCGTAGAGCCGCGCCAGACGCACGCCCGCCGCGACGCGTTCGTTCGCGCGCTCACCGCGATCGGCGACGCGCTCGAGCACGCGCCCGAGCTCCTCCCAGCTCTGCCGCCGACGATAGATGTGCTCGAGCAGACGCCCGGCACGCACGTTGGTCGGGTCCAAACGCACCGCTTGCTCCAAGCGTTCCACGGCAGGCTCGAGATCGGCCCCCACGGCGCTGAAGCGCACTTCGAGCTCCGACGCCCGCATTAGCATCGAGCTCTTGTAGACGTCGTCCGAGGCCCGCTCGACCTCGACGAGATAACTCTCGTGGAGCTCCGCCATCCGTCGGCGACGACCGTCGCTCTCTTCGATCGCAGCCACCGCAGTCGGATCCTGCGGCCGCAACTCGAGCAGGCGCAGATAGACCACGCCGGCACCGTCGTCGTCGTAGAGCTCCTCGCTCAGGACCTTCGCCTGATGCGCCAACAGCTCCGGCTCACGCTCGGTATTGCGTGCCACACCGGCCGCAATCTCGAGGAGGCGCGCCACAGCGGGCCACTCCCCTCGATGAGCGTGCTCGTCAGCCGCGGACTCGAGCAGCTTCACGAGGTCGGGGCCAGAAAGATCCCCACCCCCTTCCGCTGCTCGGGTGGTTAGAGCCTGCCATGCCTCGTCGGCATCCGGCTCAGCCTGAAGTTTTCCAAGTGCCGTGCGGATCTCTCGGGAATCCATTCCTCAACCCGTGCAAACCAACCCCGAATGAAGCGCCATCCGCGCTCAGGGAGGGCGCTCACGTTACGCCGCTCGACTGGGGCTTACAAGCCCACGTAAGACGCGGATTTCATCGGGTTCCCGCAGACTTCGCCCGCTCCTCCGCGAGCCAACGCCGCTGCCGATTGAGGCTTCGCGCGCTCGCTCCGAGCTCGGCCGCGTCGTTGAGCGCGCGCTCTGCTTCGGTCAGCCGACCCAGGCGAAGCAGTGCCCAGGATCGCCCCAACTCCGCGTCCGCAAACTTCGGATATAGCTGGAGAATTACGTCGTATTCAGCAAGCACGCGTGGCGCGTCGTCCTTCACCAAGGCGAGCGTGGCGAGCCCCAAATGATTGTCGAGCCCGCGCGGGTCGCGCAGCACACCACCCTGGTAGGCGGCCTGCGCCCCCTCGAGGTCACCGAGCTTCACGCGCACCAACCCGAGCGCGTGATAAACGCGTCCGTCGCCCGCATCGCGGCGCAACGCCTCGACTAAACGGGGTTCTGCGAGCAGCGCTTCGCCCCAAGCCGCAGCGCGCATGCCACCGGTTCGAGGGCCGGCGGGGTCCGTAGGTGCGACCCGCGCTGCCAAGTCGTAGAGTTCGAGCGCCTCATCATAGCGGTGGCAGAGCTCGTGGGCGTGACCCAAATCGAGCCAGGGTAGCGGGCTCCCCACGCCAAGCGAGCGCGCAAGCAGCTCCGCATGGGCCCGCGCGCGCCCGAGATCACCCAGCACGCCGTAGACGCGGATCAACAGGCGACGCGCACGAAGCGCGGACGGATTACGCAGAAGCTCCGCCTCTAACAGGCGCGCGGCTTCCTGATTTTGGCCGTGGTCACTGAGAACGATGGCGCGCGCGCTGACGTCTGCGTGAGGTCGGGCGCAACCCGCCGTGAGCCACGCAAACCCGAGAACAACCGTCAACGTGAGCCGCCGCATCGGCGCGCGCGAGACTATCACGACCCTTGCGCCGTCTTGCCGTGATTGTTACGAGAGCGGACATGAACGCCGACGCGATTCGTCGCATTGCGGTGATCGGAGCCGGCCAAATGGGCGCGGGGATCGCGGAAGTCGCTGCAGGCAAGGGCATCGAGGTCTGGCTTTGTGACGTCACGCGCGAGCGCGCAGTCGCGGCCCAAAGCGGCGTCTTCACGCGACTCGAACGACTGGCGCAGAAGGGAAAGATCCCCGCCGAGGCCGTGGCTTTGGTGCGCGAACGGCTCAACGCGGCGGAGCTCGACGACGCGCTCGCCGAGGCCGACTTCGTGATCGAGGCCGCCAGTGAGAACCCGCAGCTCAAGGCCGAGCTATTCGCGCGCGCGGACCAACGCGCCCCTGCAGAGGCCGTTCTCGCGACCAACACCTCGAGCATCTCCATCACGCGGCTGGGCGCCGCGACACGCCGGCCCGATCGGGTCGCGGGCATGCACTTCATGAACCCGGTGCCGCGCATGAAGCTCGTCGAGCTGGTGCGCGGGCTGGCCACGAGCAGCGCCACGCTCGACTGCGTGAAGGGGCTAGCCGAAAGGCTCGAGAAAACGGTGATCAGCAGCCTCGACAGCCCAGGCTTCCTGGTAAACCGCATGCTGATACCGTTCCTGAACGAGGCTTGCTTCGCGCTCTCGGAATGAGTCGGCAGCGCGGAGGACATCGACACGGGCGCGCGCCTCGGCCTAAATCACCCGCTCGGCCCGCTCGAGCTTGCGGATCTGATCGGCCTCGACACCGTGCTCGCGATCGCCGAGGTGCTGCATACGGATTTGGGGGACGACAAATACCGAGCGCCGACGTTGCTCAAGAACCTGGTGGCCGCCGGTTGGCTCGGACGCAAATCCGGGCGAGGTTTCTACGCTTATGACGAGGCCGGGCAAAAGCAGGGCGCGAGCCCAGGAAGAGGAGCGCCGTGAGCAACAGTACGATTCGGCTCAGCGTCGAGGGCTCGGTCGCAACCATCACGCTGAACCGGCCTGACAAACTGAACGCGCTGAACGCGCAGGTGCTCGACGAGCTGTTCGCCGTCGTGTCAGAGCTCGATGCGCGCGACGTCAACGAGCGCCCGCGCGTCCTCGTCCTCAAAGGCGCCGGGGAACGCGCGTTCGCGGCCGGCGCCGACATCGCGGAGTTGTCCCGGCTCGGCAGCGCCGAAGCGCTCGAGCTCAGCGAGGCCGGCCACCGCCTGGGGCGCGCGCTCGATGGCGCGAATTTCCCTTGCATCGCCGCGGTGCACGGCTTCGCGCTGGGCGGCGGCTTGGAGCTCGCGCTCTCAGCGGACCTCATCGTATGCAGTGACAATGCGCTCTTCGGCCAGCCCGAGATCAATCTCGGCGTCATCCCAGGCTTTGGCGGCACCTTCCGGCTGACGGCGCGGGTCGGTATCGGCTGGGCA
>JAEUAF010000315.1 GCA_019695485.1 Sorangium sp. | reverse complement strand
GTGAGCGCCACGATCGCGGTGTCTGGCACGTATGATGGCGGACTGAAGCGCTACGTGGGCACCGGCAGTCTAGGCACCTCGGGCCAGTCCGAGTCCCAGGACCCCATTTTCGATCTCGCTTCGGGCGCCACGTTGAAGAACGTGATCATCGGCAACCCGGCGGCGGACGGGATTCACTGCGCGGGCACCTGCACCCTGCAAAACGTGTGGTGGGAAGACGTCGGCGAGGACGCGGCGACGCTCAAAGGCTCTTCGAGCTCTCAAACGATGACCATCGATTGCGGCGGCGCCAAAGCGGCGACCGACAAAGTGTTCCAGCACAACGGCCCTGGGACCATGATCATCAAAAACTTCTGGGTGAGCGACTTCGGCAAGCTGTATCGCTCGTGCGGCAACTGCAGCTCGCAGTACGCGCGCCACGTTCAGATGACCAACATTACGGCGTCGAACGGCAGCATCCTGGCGGGCGTCAACACCAACTACGGGGACTCCGCGGAGTTTCACAACATCACGGTCACGAGCGTGCCCACCATCTGCGAGCGTTACACGGGCAACAACACGGGCGCCGAGCCGCCCGCCACCGGTAGCGGCGCGGACGGCAAATACTGCATCTACGCCGCGTCGGACATTCACTGAACGCCGGCCAAGCCGCGCGGCTCGACGTTCAACGTTTTCGACTCGCCGGTCACGGCGATGGGACGACGCGCTTGCACGCGTGGTGCGCGCTCGCGCCACCAGCTGCGAGCGTCTGCGAGCGTCCATGGCGGGCAGTCGTCGCACTGGTCGAGCGCTGCGAGCAGGGCGTCGGCGTCCTGCGGGCGCTGCTCACGGCTCTTCTCGAGGCACGCGAGGACGATCGCTTCCAGTTTTGCCGGCACCGGGTTCGACGCGCGCAGCGAAGGCGGCACCACGTTCCCATGCAGATGCTGCGCGCACACTTCGACGACATTGTTGCCGGTGAACACCGGCTCACCCGTCAGCAAGAAGTAGCCGAGCGCGCCGAGCGCGTAGAGATCGCTTCTGCCGTCGAGCGCGTCTTTGTCGATGATCTGTTCGGGTGACATGTAGAGCGGGGTGCCGGTGATCTCGCTGGCTTGGGTTACCCCGGCCTCCGAGGTTGCCGAGAAATCGCGGGCCAGGCCAAAATCGAGCACTTTGGCGGTGTCCGCTAGCAAACCGCGTTCGCACACGACGATGTTCGAGGGCTTGATGTCGCGATGGATCAGCCCGCGTGCGTGCGCCTCCGCCAGCGCGCTCGTGATCTGACGCAACAAGTGCAGCACGCGCCCCGCGGGTTGTGGCCCGTCGACCTCGACCAAGGCTTGCAGATCGACGCCGTCCAAGAACTCCATCGCGTAATAGAAGACGCCCTCGGGCGTGTGGCCGTAGTCGTAAATGGCTACGGTGTTCGGATGCGTGAGCTGGCTGGTCAGCTGAACCTCACGCTCGAAGCGCGCGATCGCGGCGGCGCCGGCGCGCTCGGGGGGCAGCAGCTTGATCGCCGTTGGGCGGCGGAGCAGCGCGTGGCGCGCGCGAAACACCACACCCATGCCGCCCGCGCCGATCTCGGCCTCCAGCGTGTATTGGCCGAGTTGCCGCGCTCGGAGCACTTCGCGCTGCAGCCCGTAAATCACGTACGACACGAACGCCGAAATCGCCGTGGACATCGAAGAGAACAGCACCACCCACAGCGTGAAATAGCCGGGCCGGGAGGCGTCGTTCGCATAGTGAAAGCGGATGCTGCCGCCCTCCTGATCCGCGAGAAAATGCACGATGAACGTCGCTGCGCAGACTGGGATGCTCGCCAATATACTGACCAACACCGTGCGCGACGGAGTGCTCGGCACGACTGCGGCACGCGCCACCAGGCAATACGTGAGTCCCATCGTCAACCCCAGGTCGGGGCGATAACGAATGATTGGCACCGAGGCAGTGATCATCGTGGCGAGGAACACGGCCTGCAAAACAGTCGCCACCAGGTCGATTCCCGCGAGCACGGCGGCAGAGTGCTGGCGGCGCACGCTGGCCACAAAGAGCCCAGCGATCAGCACGCAACCGACTACGTGCACGGCCGTGCGTACGCCGTTCCAACCCGCGAAAGCGTGGTTCGCCTCCACCAATACGGACAACGAGGTCCCCAGGACGCCCCCCGCCAACCAGAGCAGCGTCATGAAGCCGAGGTAGGTCCGGATCCTCGTTTGCAGGAAGCTTCGAACTTCCTCCGGGGACCCGGGGACCGTACCCAGTCGAAATAGCGACGCGATGCGGAAACGGCCGGGCCGTGAGCCCGTCGTGGGCTTTTGGGGAGTGGTCCCGAACCACGTTGAGTGAGCCATACCAGCGCTGACCGCTGCGGATTGTGCGCCATTTGGCCGCGAAGAGCCACGCCTCGCTGGGTTCCAGGGCGTCAGGCCTCGCGCCCAATCGGGAACGCGCGCCATCCGCCGTCGAGTCGAGGTGCGTCCTACTGGCAGCCGATGTGCGTCTTGGAAAGCGCCACGTCGTCGAACCACGCCGTGAGTGCGCCCGCCCCGTAGCTTTGCCAGCCGAAGTTGAAGTCAGCGAGCTTGGTGTAGCGCGAAAGAGACGCGGTGCTCCCAACCCAACTCTGATCGATATTGGGGGTCGCGACGCCGTCTTCAGTGAGGCCGGGCACATCCGTGCCGTCGATTGAGGCGCTCAAGTTGCCGTTCGTGTTGATGGTTAGCTCGACGCAGTACCAAGTGTTGGCAGCTGGCTTGAAGCTTGCCGCGTCGCCGTTCGGGCTGACGTCGGGAATGTTCGCGGCGTCCGAGTCGGTGTTCCAATGAAACACGTTGTCTTGACTACCGAAGCGAAGCTCGTTCGATTGGCTGTATTGATCGACCGCGGTTGGGTGCGTGACGATCAGCGCGCCGTGTCCTTGTGCGAGCGCGCTGCCGAAACGCACGTAAAAGCGCACGTGGACCAGCGCGCCCAGCGTGCCGATGACGCTGCTGTTTCGCAGATACAAGCGGTCGGGACTGACCACCTTGAGCGAGTGCGCCGAGCCATGGGCACCCATGGCGTCGACCGTGGCCGTGCCCGCGGTTCCAGTCGGAATCAGGGTCCACAGTTTGCTGTCGGGCGCCGCGCCGACGGCGGTGCTCTCGAAGGTGTCGCAAAGCGGGAGCGTGCTGCAATCCGCGCTGGCTGCGCCGCCTTGCGTAGCGCCAGCGTTCCCAGCTGCGCCGCCCGCGTTGGCGCCTGCGGCGCCGCCGCTCGTCGAGCCGCCGTTCGTCGAGCCCGCGTTGGCTGCGCCGCCCGCCGAGCCTGCTACACCGCCCGATCCAGCGCTCGCGCCCGCCGAGCCCGCTGCACCGCCCGAAATGCTCGCGC
>JAEUAF010000274.1 GCA_019695485.1 Sorangium sp. | reverse complement strand
TCGATCGGGTGATCGATCTTTTTACCCTGGGGATCGTGACGGACGTCAAAGAAGACGAATTCGCCGAGACCGTCGAAGGTGACGCACTTCATGAAGCGCGCCGGGATGATGCGGTCGGTGTCGATGTCGTCGCCGGGCACGTACACTGCGCGGCCGCTCACGTTCACGATTTTCTCGAGTGCCATCTGTTGCTCCGTGCTTCAGCCGACCGCGAACACTTCGCGTGCATCTGCGATTTTTCCGCTGATCGCCGCCGCGGCGACCATCAACGGGCTCATCAAGACCGTGCGCCCCGTGGGGCTGCCCTGTCGGCCCTTGAAATTGCGATTGGACGAGGAGGCGCAGAGCTCGCGCCCGTTGAGCTTGTCCGGGTTCATGGCCAGGCACATCGAGCAGCCCGGTTGGCGCCACTCGAAACCGGCATCGCGAAAGACTTGGTCGAGACCTTCCGCCTCTGCGGCGCGGGCGACGTCCATCGAGCCGGGCACTGCCAGAGCGCGCACACCGGCTGCGACCTTCTTGCCCTTCAAATGGCGCGCGACCTCGCGGAAATCCGAGATGCGTCCGTTCGTGCAGCTGCCGATGAACGCCACGTCGACCTTGGTGCCTTCAATGGGCGCGGCTGGCGACAGTTGCATGTAGTCGAGTGCTTCCTGGATCGACGCGCACTCGGCGGGCGTCTTGCCGTCGGCGGCGCTCGGGACGCGTTCCTTCACGCTGATGGCTTGCCCGGGATTGATGCCCCAAGTGACTGTCGGACCGATATCTTTGGCGTCAATCCGAACGACGTCGTCGTAGCTCGCGTCGGCGTCAGACGCGATGCTCTTCCAATAGGCGACGGCGCGATCCCAAGCCGGGCCTTGCGGCGCGAACTCGCGCCCCTTGAGATAGTCGAAGGTGGTCTGATCCGGGCTCACGTAGCCGACGCGCGCGCCGCCTTCGATCGACATATTGCAGAGCGTCATGCGTTCTTCCATGCTGAGCGCGCGCACCGCTTCGCCAGCGTATTCGTAAGCGAAGCCAGTGCCGCCGTTCACTCCCAGCGTGCGGATGATGTGGAGGACGAGGTCCTTCGCGTAGACGCCGGGGCCGAGGCGCCCGGAGACCTCGATACGGCGCACCTTCATCGGCGGCAGGCTCAGTGTCTGCGTGGCGAGCACGTCGCGCACCTGCGTGGTTCCGATGCCGAAGGCGATTGCGCCGAACGCACCGTGAGTCGAGGTGTGTGAATCACCACACGCGATCGTCATCCCAGGCTGAGTCAAGCCGAGCTCGGGCCCGATCACGTGCACGATGCCTTGGTGTCCCGAGGAGACATCGAAGAAGCGAATTCCGAATTCGATGCAGGCCTTCTCGAGCGCAACGATCATGCCCTCGGCGAGATTGTCGCGGAACGGGCGCAGCAGCGTGTCGGTCGGCACGATGTGATCCACCGTGGCGAAGGTGCGCTCGGGGTGCGTCACGCGCAGCCCGAGATCGCGCATCATGCCGAAGGCTTGCGGACTCGTGACCTCGTGGATCAAGTGGAGCCCGATGAACACCTGTGCTTGGCCGTTCGGCAGCACCTGCACGACGTGTTGATCCCAGACTTTTTGGAACAGACTTTTGCCCAAGATGGCCTCCTCGCCGCTGCTAGTGCTGCGTCGCGATGCAGGGAGTATCGCCCCCGCAAATACTTAAGTCCAATGAAACTTTCTTGAGTGTCACGTAAGAATTGCTACATTATGCGCGGGCTCTGCCACTTCCGAGGAACCGATGGATCCGGCTTTGATTCCCGCTCTTTATGACGTGATGATCGTGGCGCGCACGGGCTCGGTGGGGGCGGCGGCGCGGCGCTTGAACAAGACGCCCTCGGCGGTGAGCCAGCAGATCCGGCGCCTGACCGACGCACTCGGCGTGCAGCTGTTCGAGCGTCGCGGGCGCGGCCTTGCGCTGACGCAAGCGGCGGAGCACGTGCTGCCGGCGGCTACGCGCTTGTTCGACGAGGCGGAAGCGGTCTTCGGTTTGTTCGGCGAGCTGGCAGGCTCTGCGGTCACCACCTTGCGTATCGCCGCCAGCGATTACTTGGGTAAGCCGCTGCTAGTGCCCGTGCTGCGGGATTTGTCGGCCGAGGGCGCGCCGCTGCGCTTCGAGATCTCCACCGTTCACTCGGAGGAAGCGCTCACCTTGCTCGAGCGTGGCGCGGTCGACATGGCGGTGGTTTCGCTGTCGGGGGAGCGCACGGGGCTCTCCGCCACCACGCTCTTCGCTCAGGAATTTTACTGGATTTTGCCGAAGCGCGCGGGGCGTCGCCAAAGTCTTGCGGAGCGGCTCACGCGCGAGCCGCTGCTGCGACTCGGCTCCGGCAGCCTGGGACGAAAGCTGCTCGAGCGCTACCTGGAGCAGCATTCGATTCGACCGGTTTCGACCATCGACGTGCCGAGCGTTTCGCTCCTGCTCGCGTATGCCACGGGCGGTGTTGGCATCGGGTTGTTGCCCTCCCTGCCGATCGAGGAGCGCGACCTCGGGGCGGTGTCGCTCGAACCCACGGGGCTTCCCCCGCTCACGGTACAACTCGTCACGCGCACCGGCCGCGCTCCCGGCCCGGCCGTGGAGCGCTTCGTCGAGCGCCTGCTGGAGGAAGCCGCTCGACAACGGACACGTCTCGAACAAGGGCTGCCGCGCAAGCGCTGACGCCACTCCCATGCCGGAAGCAGCCTGCCGAGCGGGCCGGCCGCTCGTGTTTTTTCGCTCTCGGGTAGCCCCTGGCGGTGCAGCCCTTGACAGAGCGGGGCCGATGAGGGAAATCCCGGCACCCTCGCTGGCCACGCGCCGGCAGGAACGCACCCGTAGCTCAGCTGGATAGAGCATCGGTCTACGGAACCGAGGGTCGGAAGTTCGAATCTTCCCGGGTGCGCCAACAGGGGACGTCTGCGCGGGGCGAAAGCTTCAGCTCCGGCGCCGGGATTGCGTTTCGGCGGAAGTCAGACGCAGCCCCTGCGCGTCGGGGCCCTTACGGAACTCGTCGTGGCGGCTTTGCCCGCGGCCCGAAAACCACTGAAATCTTCGTGAACGTCGGAGATCCTGCGCCGCGTCGACGCGTGGCCGGGGGCCCGCTTGGCAGTGTGGCACGGAGATTGGACGGCAACGACGCGATGTCCTTTCCGGAATCACCCTCCCGGCGCGCGTTCCTCGCCTTGGGCGCGGGTACGTTGGCGGCAGCGTGTCTATCTAGGAGCTCGGGTTCAGTGGCGAGCGCGGGATCGCGTGTCGTGACGGATCCCCATACCGATGGCGATGTGGTGCACTCGGTATGCGAAGTCTGCTTTTGGAAGTGCGGCATTCAGGTCCACCGCCAATCGGACCACATCACCAAGATTCAGGGCAGTCTATTGCACCCGCTCTCCAA
>JAEUAF010000239.1 GCA_019695485.1 Sorangium sp. | reverse complement strand
CGGGTATTTGAAGGCAGTGAGCTCGGGTGCGGAGGGGCGTGAGGTGTTGTTGAGCGTAATGGGGCCGGGCGAGGTCGTTGGTGAGTTGTCTGTCCTGGACGGGCAGCCGCGCTCGGCCAGCATCATTGCCCTCGAGCCGACGGAGCTTGCGGCCTTGGATCGGGAGCCGTTGCTGGCCTTGATTCGGCAGCAGCCGAGTCTCGCGATCGGTCTGCTCGAGGTATTGACGCAACGGCTGCGTAAGTTGACGACGCGCTGCGAGAACATCTCGTCGATGGACATTCCGTCTCGCCTCGCTGAAATGCTGGTTGCGCTAGCCGAGCGCCACGGGCAATCCCTCGGTAAGGACGTGAGAATTCCGGTGCGGCTCTCGCAGCAGGACTTTGCGAGCATGGTTGGCGCGACGCGCGAAAGCGTCAACAAACAGCTGAAGAGCTGGGAGCAGGCTGGCCTCTTGCACCACGAAGGCGGGCGTCTCACGATTCACGATCTGCGCGGCCTGCGCGCGCTCTGCGCGCTGAGCTCGAGCTGATCCCTCATTGTCCAAGACTCGGCGGAATGCGGACTGCCGAAGAAAATGACTATTCGCGGCGCGCGTTGCATTCGGCCAAAAGCTGCGCGGCCTCGGCCTCCTGGTAGCCCATGCTCATGGCGCGGAGCGCTACGCGCGCCGCCTCCAGGGGCTCGCGTGCGCGCTCGAGGTCGCCAAATGCGAGCTGGATCTTGCCGAGCGTGAGGCGCGCGAGGGCGCTGTCGCGCTCGGATCCGCGTCGCGTGGCGGATGCTTGCGACAGCTCGCACTCGGCGAGCGCTGCGGCTTGGTTCTGTTCCCGCGCGTAGATCAGGGCCAGGACACGGCGGCTCATTGCCTCGCCGAGCGGGTCGTCGCGCTCGGCTCGCGCGAGGGCTCGCATGGCAAAGTCGCGCGCGGCTTGAAGCTCGGCGGCTTCGAGCAAGGCTTGCGCCAGGTGCGAGTAACCAAAACCCAGGTAGAGGCCAATCTCACTGCTTTCGAGGCGGGTGATGGCGCGCCGCAGATCCGCGAGCGCGTCTGCTCCCTCGCCGAGTTCGAAGCGCGCGTAGCTCGCGACAGTCTGGCAAATCGCGAGCACGTACGGCCCATTCACGCGCTCGGCGGTGGCCTTGCCTTGCGCAGCCGTGAGCAAAGCGTCGCGCCAGCGGCCCTGCCACAGTTGAATCATTCCAAGCAAGCACAAGAGCGAGCCTTCGACGGCGTGCCCGCTGTCTTTCACGAGCTCGAGCGCTTCCCGGACTTGCACGTATGCCGCGTTGAATTGGCCGCGATCTCCGTGGACCAATCCGCGCCAGCCGAGCGCGTAGGCGAAGCCCACAGGCAGCGCGCCCGGTCGACCTGGCCGCACGCGCAAGCGCTTCATCTCGATTCCGCGTTCGAGTAGCGCGAGTGCGCGATCGTACTCGCCGGCCGCGGCGTGAGCTTGTCCGAGGCTCGCCAAGAGCTGCGCAACCATGCGCTCGTCCCGCGCGCTCTCCGCGAGTTCGAGGGCACGGGTGAGGTGGGTGATCGCCGAGCGTTGGTCACCGAGTGCGTATTGAATCCAGCCGAGCCAATATTCCATGCGTCGCAGGCCGACGTCGTCGTTGAGCGCTCGGGCGAGCTCGAGTGCGCTCGAGAGCACCGCGAGCTGCTCTGTCGCCGGGCTGAACACCGACGTCGAAGCCCACTTCGGAATCAGCGACAGCCGGCGTTTCACGCTGTCAGGGGTGGCCGGCAGCTGGTCCAGGTGCGAGAGAGCGGCCGCGAATTGCGCGCGCGCGCGGTCGAGCGCCGAGCTCGTGAGCGCCTTGTCACCGGCGCGCTCGGCGAACTCCAGGGCCTTCTCGTAGTTCGCCGCGCCTGCGTAGTGCGACGCCAAGAGCTCATAGTGGTCCCCGAGCGCGATGCCCACGAAGCGCTCTTCGATGACCTCCGCGACGGCCGCGTGGATGCGGCGTCGCTCGCGCACGCGCACCGATTCGTAGACGACCTCGCGCGTGATTCCGTGGCGAAATTGAGCAGCGTCGGCGCCCGCGGTCAGCGTGAGAAAGCCCGCCGCGACCAGGCCTTGCAACGTCGGGTCGATCGCGGGGTCAGCCGAAACCCTGACCAACATCCAGAGCGGAAATTCATTGCCGAGCACCGCTGCGCAGCGCAAGAGCTCCGCCGAGGCATCGGGCAAGCGTTCCACGCGCACGTGGATGAGGTCGCGTACGGTGCGAGGCACGGCGCCGTCCTCGAGCTCCAGATCGAGCTCTCCGGCGTCCGGCAAGCTCTGGCAGATCTCCTCCAAGAAGAAAGGATTGCCGCCTGAGCGCGCGTGAATGCCGAGCGCCAGCGCCCCTTTTACGGGGCGTCGCGCCAGCGTTTCTACGGCGTGGAGCGATTCGTCGAGCGTGAACGGTAAGAGCTCGATGCGCGCTGCCTGACCGAGCACGGGGTCGCCCGCCTCGATGCCGCGCGCGCCGACAAGCACCAAGAGCGGTCTGTCTTTCAAGGCCTGTGTGAGCCGCCCCAGGACTTGCATGGAGGCATCGTCGGCCCACTGCCAATCGTCCAAGATCAGCACCAAGGGTCGTTCGTTTCCGAGCGCGAGCAGCAGGCTCGTGATCGCATTCAAGATGCCAAACTGCAGGGCCTCAGGGCCTTCTACGTCGCGCCAAGTGCGGAGCGAGAGCAGATGCGCAAGCGCGGGCATGTGCGCGCGCAGGGCATCGTCGATGTCGGAGAGCGCACGTTCGAGGCGGAGCAGGGCTTGCTCTTCGGGTACATCGCGCGCGATGGGCAAGACCTCTCGCACGATTTGTAGGAACGGGCGCAGCGGGGCGACGTCGCCGTAGTTCTCGCAGAAGCCGCGCAGAACGCGGGTCTCCTCCGCGAAAGCGGGCGCCTTGTTGGCAAATTCTCGCAGCAGCCGCGTCTTGCCAATGCCGGCGTCGCCGACCACGCAGACGACGCGCCCCGGCTGCTGAATGGCGGAAAAAAGAGCCTGTTCGAGCTCGCCGAGCTGCTCTCGCCGCCCAATGAACCCGAGCCTGCCGAGGGGCCGCGTTTGCGGTGCGTCGGGCCGGGCTCGGAGCACACGACAGGCCGGCACAGGGTGCCGCTTGCCCTTGAGCTCCAGCGGCGCCACCGGTTCGACTTCAAAATAGGATTCTAGCCCGTGGAGCGTAGCCTGGCTCACGACGATCTCGTCGCGGCCCGCCGCGGAACACAAACGCGACGCGGTGTTCACGGGGTCGCCCGTGAGTTCGTATTTTCCTGCGAGAGGGTTCCCTTGACGCAAGAAGACCAGCCCCGAATGCACGCCCGAGTGCACGCGCACGGCGAGTCCGCGCAGCGAGGGCGCCGTCAAGGTGAGGGCCGTCACCGCCGCATGCAATTCGATGGCGGCGTCGATGGCGCGCCGCACGGAATGCTCGTCGGGCGTCGGAAACCCGAACACGGCGAGGATGCCGTCCCCCACGAACTGATTGGCCGCGCCGCCGTGAGCGGCCACCACCCGCTGCGCGATTTGGACGATGCTCCCGCGCAGCTCGTCCGCGTCCTCCGGATCCGAGGCTTCGATGATTTTGGTGTAATCGGAGACGTCGGAGAAGAGCAGCGCGACGTAGGCACGCCGCTCTACGACCTCGTCGGACGGCCTTCTCATTTCCGCGACATCTTTCCATGTTTTTCCCGGTTGGCGCCAGTCTGTGCGCGGACCGAAGCAGGCTCTTCGCTCGCTTCATTGTTTCTGTCTGAGACAGCGTCAGGCGGGACCCCCGCCTTTGGCGGCAGGAAGCTCCTCATCCCCGCTGAGACGCGCTCAGCGCTTGCCTTTCGCGTGGGGTGCTGAAATTGTCGCCGCGATGCGCCGCGTTGTGTCCGCGCTGTTCGTGGCCCTGGGCCTGCTGCCCCTGCTTTTGTTTCCGGAATCGGCACCGGCGCGCCCACCGCGACCGAGTGGCTGCCCCGCGGATATGGTTCGCGTGAAGGAGTTTTGTATCGACCGCTTCGAGACGTCTCTGGTCGACCAGCGCTCGGGGGAGGCGCTGTCGCCCTACTACCCGCCGGATCCCCGCCTCGTGGAGAGTGTCTATCAAGCCTGGTCCCTGGAGCGGCAAGGCGTCGGTGACGAGACTGCTCGCGAGATGCCCCTGCCGGAGCTTCCGCTGATTCAGCGCACCCGTAGGGATTATGCGCCGATGGCGGTGTCCCGCGCGGCCGCGACGCCACAGGGATACCTGTCGCACCCGCTCGCGCGGCGTGCCTGCGAGCGCGCTGGCAAGCGTCTGTGCAGCGAGAGCGAGTGGGTCACTGCGTGTCGTGGCGAAGCCAATCGCAAGTTCCCTTACGGCGATCACTTCGAGGCTGGCCGCTGCAATGTGTACCGGCACGTGCATCCGGCGATGGCGCTGCATGGCGGGTCTTCCTACGGTCACCGCGACCCGCGGCTGAACTTGGTGGTCGAGCGGGCGGAGGGGCCGCTCCTGCGTCCGACCGGAGCGACGGCGAGCTGCGTCAGTCGTTGGGGTGACGACGGGGTTTACGATATGGTGGGCAACATCGACGAGTGGGTCGACGAGGAGGTGTTCGTGGGTGGCTTCTACGCGCGTTCGACTCGCGAAGGCTGCGAGTCGAAGGTGAGCGCGCACGCCGCCGCCTACTACGACTATTCGACCGGGACCCGTTGCTGCCGCCTCCCGAGTCGCTGAGCGCCCGCGTCGCGTGGCGATAGCGCACTCGCGGGGGCGCGATTGGCGTGTCGTCGGCTTTCTGCACTCCTATGGGAATCCCGGTCACCGTTGGTGAGGTGAAGTACGCCGGAGCTCACGCTGGCTTCGCAAGCGGTTGACAGCGTGCGTGCCTCGCTCCCAAATGTCGGCATGAGCGTGCAATCGACAGGGGCCCTCGGCCTCGGTGTGGGCCGTATGCTGTCCGTAACCCTACTTACTGGCAGCGGCATCGCGCTTG
>JAEUAF010000211.1 GCA_019695485.1 Sorangium sp. | reverse complement strand
ATCGGGTGTCTATCGTGGGGCCTGCCACCGACGCCGATCCACGTGGTCGAGCAAGTCTGCCTCGAGATTACTCAGCACACGCCACACGCGCTCAATGACCCCGGCCTGCAGCGAGAACCCGAGGTCGACATAGACCCGGCGCTTCAAGCCAAGTTTTCGCTCCAAATGGGGTGAAACAGCGGCCATCGCATTCGCGCTGAAGCACCCAACCTCATTGTTACTAACGGACGACGATGCCGCCCGCCGAGCCTGCGTGTCGGTCGGGCTCGCGGCGGTGGGTACGATCGGCCTCATCCTCGAGGCAGCGCGAAGCAAGCGTGTTGCACTCGACGAAGCGCGCCTGGCGCTTGAAGACCTGCCCAACAAGGGCCGGCTTTATGTGAAGCGTGAGCTGCTAGGTAGGGCAATCGCTGCGCTCTCGATCCGGACCTGACCCACAAAAGCAAACCGCAGAACCGAGACCTTCTCGATTCCGCTTTTTTGCTGTTGCGCGGGGGCGCAACAGCACTTACCGCGCCCCGAAAATGCCGAGGAATCAGCGTGCTGGCTGCCGTTCGATGAACAGATCGCCGTGGGGTGGCGCTGATGCCGGCCAGGGTCTCGTGTTGGAGCGGCTATCTCAAAGGGCGATTTCCGGCGCAATCGACGCCGGGCGCCCGATCGTGCCGACCGAGCCCGACCTCACCGTCGGAAAGTGGCTCGAGCGACTGTGATGCGTCGGCGCTGCACAGGACCGCGTCCGCGTTCGAGTCGTGCCCTAGGTCGAAGACCCCGCTTCTTGCGTGGCGCGCCAAGTTGGGGTCGGAGAGCCCGTCGAGCACAGTTCTGTTGGGGCACTCGCCGGTACGCGAAGTCCAGCTGAGGGCCTCATGTCAGCTCTGCGGAAGTCGCACGCGGATCCACTCGATGATGTCGGCCATCACCTGCTCCTTTCCGGTGTCGTTCAAGAGGTCGTGGAAGTGCCCCTCGTACATCTTCAGCGTCTTGTCCTGCGAGCCTGTCGTGTCGTGGAAAACCTGGCTACCGTGAGGTTTGGCTGCGCGGTCAGCGGTCCCGTGCAGGATGAGGACTGGCAACGTGATCCGTGGGAATTCCTTCTTCAGTCGCTCGTCCGCGCGCACGAGCTCCGCGACGGTCTGCGCTTCGTACCCCTTCTTCGAGATGAGGGGGTCGTTCTTCATGAGCTCGACGAACTTCGGATCGCGCGAGAAGTCTTCCTCTTTCAGCTTGAGCACGTGCGCGTGCGGCGCAATATGGCCAATGCCCTTGAGCACGGCGAGCGCAAAGTCCGGCGCCGGCACCTCGTGCGCAAAGCTCTCGCAGATGAGCCCCGCGATCTCCTGCTGGTGATCGAGCGCGTAGGTACACGCGACAACGCCTCCCGCGCTGTGGCCGAGTACGAAGGTCGGCACGCTTCCCTCACGCGCCTTGGCGAGCTCGACGAGTTGGGCCAAATCGCTCGCGTATTCCGCCATCTTTTCCACGAAGAGCGGCTCGCCTTGCGAGCGGCCGTGGCCGCGCATGTCGAGCGCGTAGACAGCGAGCTCGTTCTGCACGAGTTGCTGCGCCACCCACTCGTACAGCCCGCCGTGCGACTTGAAGCCGTGGTTGATGACTACCGCACCTCGCGCTTTTCCCTGCGGGTGCCAGCTGTGCAGGAAGATCTTCAAACCACCGACGCCGTCGAATGTTTCGTCCATTGGCATCCTCCTTGCGCGACACTACCAAGATTGTCCGCACTGCGATAGGCTCGTCGCATGGACTTGAACCTGACCGACAAGGTCGCGGTCGTTACGGGAGCAAGCAAAGGGATTGGCCTCGCCATCGTGCGAGCGCTGAGCGCAGAGGGGGCGCGCGTCGTCGCCGGTGCACGAACGACAGACAGCCTCGAAGGTTTCGAGCGTGTAACGGCGATGTCCGTCGATCTCGCGTCGAAGGACGGCCCTGCGCGCCTGGTCGGACGCGCGCTCGCCGAGCACGGACGGGTGGATGTGCTGGTCAACAATGTCGGGGCCGTGCGCCTGCGCTTGCAGGGCTTTTTAGGGACGAGCGACGAAGAATTCGAGTGGGCGATGCAGATGAATTTCTTCGCCGCGTTGCGCGCCACGCGCGCCGCGGTGACGGAGATGGTGAAACAAAGCGCCGGCGCCATCGTGAACGTCGCCTCGGTCAACGCCTTCTTCCAGCCCGACAGCGGCACGATCGACTACGGCGCGGCGAAGGCTGCGCTCGTCAATCTCTCCAAATCGCTCTCGCAAGAGCTCGGGCCTCGCGGAATCCGCGTCAACTCGGTCTCGCCGGGGCCCGTTAGCACGGAGCTTTGGCTCGGAAAGGACGGCGTGGCTGAGACCGTCGCGAAGGCAACGGGCGTCGACGCCGACACTGCACGCAAGAACGTCATCGCGAGCATCGGGGGATTCCCGACGGGTCGCTTCACCACACCCGAGGAGGTCGCGAGCCTCGTGGTCTTCCTGGCCTCGGATCGCGCCGGGAACGTGACCGGCGCTAACTATGTGGTCGATGGTGGCTTGATCAAGACACTGTGAGAAGCGGCGCAATCGTCGCCGATTCCTCAGCGTCCGCTGTCCTAGCCGCGCTCGAAGTCCCCGTCCTCCGCCGCGGACGCTTTCACCCTGTTACACGGGAGGCCCAAGCTTCGCCAACGACTCCGGGCGCTCACTGACGTGCCTCCCGATCGTGGCGCCCAGCTGCGAGCGCGTCCACGGCATGACAAGCACCGCTTGCGCGCGAACGGCTGGGCACATGCAGTGCGGCGAGCGCGGGCGAGCGCACACCGCGACCCGCAAGAGCCGTGGAAACGCCTCCGCCAAGAAGTCCAGAACGTCACAGTCTTCGCGAGGATCTGCCGATAGCTCGACGATCACGGCGCGCAACCGAAGCTCAGGATCACCCGCCTGGCGGATGATCTGCAGCCGAGTCGTCGCGGCGGCGACATGGCACCCAAGCGCGGCCAGATCGCTCGCGATCGCCGCAAACAGGGCGGGGCCTCGGGGGACTACGAGGACGCCAGGACCGCTCGCCTGCTCCAGCGAGCGCAGCACGAGTGTTTGAATCAGATCGGCAAACCGTGCACTCACGCCGTGAAATCGGACCGCGATCATCGGATCGCGGTCTGTACTCGGCTCCGTCCGCAGCACGACAGCGGCTATCGTCAGCTGCTCGGCTCCGGGCCCATCGAGCAGCAACTGTAGCGAGGTGCCGGCCGGGAGCGACGGTCCGAGCATGAGCAGCGCGCCACCCGCCGAGAGATTCGCGACGGAGTAGGTGCCCACTTTCCTGTTCTCGACGATGGCGATGGCGGAGAGAGGCACCAGCGCCCTGGGATGCTCGCGCCGGTCCACACACAGTGGCCTAGGCGCGTCGGCGCGTGAAATGTGGGATGCGGTGTCTGGATCCGAACCGCTGCGAATTCCGTACAAGGGTTCTCGATCGTTAGAGCGCATGACCAATACTGCACTGACTGGCGATTACGCGCGTAGCCTGTAGTGGGCCATTCTTTGGGGCATTTGCGCATGCCTCAAGCCGCCGGGCCGCCTGAGCGAAGTCTCTAAAGGTTCCGGCGCTACGGACGCTCCATTCGGGAAGGATGGCTCCGACGCTGGGCTCGATTCTGCTCGTGGACGATGAGCCCCGCGTTCTCGAATCGTTGACTCGCAATCTCAGAGGCCATGCCTACCGCGTCCTCACAGCGGGGTCCGGAAACGAGGCGCTGACCACGCTGGCCCTGCATCGCGTCGACGTCGTGGTGTCCGACCATCAGATGCCGGGAATGACAGGTGTCGAACTGTTGAGCGCTATCGCTAGGGACTTCCCCGGGATCGCTCGCCTGTTGCTCACGGGAAACATGACGCTGCCAGTCGCACTCAGCGCTGTCAACCAGGGACAGGTGCACCGACTGCTGCTCAAACCCTGCCCACCAGACGAGCTCATCGCGTCAATTGGCGATGGGCTAGCTCGAGCGCAGCTGGCGTCGGCCACGGAACGATTGCTCGACGCGGCCCGCGCCTACAGGTCCCGAGAAGTCGTGGCGTCGCGTTTCAGCGACTCGGCGACGCAGTCACAACCACCTGGCGAACGGGGTGCCATCAGCGTCCGCGCTGAGTGTGCCGAAGCCTTCTCCAAGCGTGAGAAGGAAGTGCTCGGGCTGTTGGTGGGTGGCCGGCGTCCCGCGGAGATTGCATCGCTGCTGTTCGTGAGTCCGCACACCGTTCGCAACCACCTGAAGGCCATGTTCAGGAAGGCCGGTGTCCACTCTCAACGCGCCCTGATGGACCTCACGAAGCGCGTACGCTAACCCGCCCCCGCTGTCTGCGCGACAACTCGTCCAGCTAGGGCTTCGAAGGTTCGGCACCCGACATATTGAGCACCACATGCGGGTCGGCCCCGTCACGCACGCGTGCCGCCACACGACAAAAATGGCCCTTCGAGAACTCGTACTGCATCATGGGCACGTACGAGTTCACAAAAAGGGCCTGGCAAAACGTCGCGCGCCGCATACCGTCTCGTTCGACTCCATGCGAAAGCAGAGACCACGGGGAAGCATCACACGCCAAACGGTGGTGGAGGCTGCGCTTGCAGTCGTCGATGAGCACGGCCTCGAAGGCATGACGATCCGTCGCGTGGCAGAGCGCGCCGGCGCTCCGCCAATGTCGCTCTATTCACACTTCGCGAACAAGGACGGACTGCTCGACCTCATGTACATGGAGGTCTCTCGTCGCATGTACCGGGATCAGGGGTATGACGCATGGCAAACCGAGATGCTCGCGTTGTTTCAGCGAATCCACGGAATCCTCCTTTCGCATCCCAATTGGGCGCCGCTACTGTCACGGCCCGCCCCACCCATCGCCGTCCCACTGCGGGAACGACTGCTGCAAATGATGACAGCGGAGGGAGCCACGAGTGAGCACGCCTTCCAAGCACTCTCGAGCGTGGTCCTGGTTTCGATTGGCTTCACCTTGGTCGAACTGACGTACAAGAGTCCTCAAGGGCGTTCGAC
Source organism: Sorangium sp. (assembly GCA_019695485.1). Classification (GTDB taxonomy): domain Bacteria; phylum Myxococcota_A; class Polyangia; order Polyangiales; family Polyangiaceae; genus PMG-095. Next base: position 1,667 of record JAEUAF010000211.1, on the reverse strand, counting down.
CCTGGAGGAGCGATTCGAACGGCTCAGGGACTGGGCCGGCACGCGGGACGCAGACAGCCACGCAACGACCCGCGACGCCGTGTCCAAACTCGCCCACTTCGGACTCGACGAGGTGTTCGAATTCACCGCACAGACATTGATCGGAGGAATCGACCTGAGCCCGCGACAGCGCAAGACTGGCCGCTAAGAGCCCTCGATGCGCCATGTTTCGAGCGGCGGAAACCGTCGTTCGAGGAGCAGCCGTCGTGCGGCCATCCGATTCTTGGACGCCCGATTTGTTCGTCGAGTTTGCTCCTTGACCGCCACTCATCAGGCAGTGGTTTGGGCGGGCTGGCAATTTGGCCACCTGCCCACTCTGCCTGAGGAGAAACGAAAATGAATACGCGAAATAACGTTCGGCACTGTGCAGTCCTGGTCGGTTGCTTGCTTGCGACGGCAACGGCCGCAGCCGTCGATGAAAAGGTGTTTCCCGGTTCCGTCTGTCAGCCAGCAACAGGACCGGTCGCGTACTTCGGCGACGGATCCGTCGGCAATCTCTCGACGACCGATGCCGTCATCGTAATGTGTCCCGTCGTTCGGGATGACACGACATCCACCACGAATGTGATCAGCAACTCCTCGGTCTGGGTCGTCAATCCCGGCCCGACGAGCACTTCGCTTGCATGCCTGATCCAGATGGACGACTTCGACACGGGATCATTCGCGTTCATCTCGAAGACAACGGTATCGATCGGCAGCGCCCCGCAGGAGATCGCCTTCCCGAAGCTCGGCATCGCCGGCGGTGCAGAATGGGCCGTCGACGTGAGTTGCCTCCTGCCGCCCTCGCTCTCCCCCGTAGGCCCTTCCACCGTGAAGAACATCCGAACCACGGAGCCATGACTCGCGTCGCCCGCGCTGCGCGGTCGGCGCTTGCGGCGCTCGTGGCCGTGACCGCCGTCTTCTCGGGCGTGTCCCTGCTCCGCGCGCGAACTGCGGGGGAGAAAGTGCGCGAGGCCCCACGAACCGCAAGCGACGACACGGGGCTTCAGGAGGCGGTAGCCGCGCTTGCGGCCGAAGTAGCAGCGCTGCGGGATAGCCAACGCAACCTGCCGGCGGACAAGGCTCCGCTCGTAGCGCCACCTGCCACGGCTGACGCTTCTCCACCACCAGAGGAGCTCCCCGTCGAGGCCCTGCAACCCTCGGCGGCACAGTACTCCGCCCAATTGCAGCAAGCGCTCAACACCGAAACCTTGGACGCTTCCTGGGCCAGGCGAGTGGAGGGTGATCTCACCGCTGCCTTTTCGGCTCCTGCGCTCGCGGGATCACGCTTACTGAAGGCTGAGTGTCGCACGACACTCTGTCGAGTGGAGTATGAACACGACGACCGGGCCGCCAAACTTCGTTTCCGAGGCAATCTGATGACGATGGCGGCGCTGCGCAACGTGACCGTATTTGCGCAGCCCCTGGACTTTCTGCTCGCGCTCAGCCTACGCCTTACGTGCGCGGGTACGGCTGTTCGGCGATCGGGTAACGGTTCAGGCGGCCGGGGTTGGTTCGGGCTGTTCCTTTCGGCGAGCGCGACGAGCTTTGGCTTGAGCGTCGGCTTCGCGGGCGCGGCAGCTTTCGCCTTCGATCGCGACGACGTCGGCGTGATGGACGGCGCGATCGATGAGTGCCGTAGCGCAGGT
>JAEUAF010000167.1 GCA_019695485.1 Sorangium sp. | reverse complement strand
GGCGACAAGGACAAGCAGGACAAGAAGGACAAGAAGGAGGAGAAGAAGGACGAACCGCGTGAGTTCCGTGCTTTCGTGCTGGCTGATGCCGACGCCTTCTCCGACTTCGTGATGGGTGAGGTGGTCGGAAACCAGGTGCTGTTCGTCGACGCCGTGCGCTGGTTAGTGGGCGAGGAGAGCGTGCAGGGGCTTCCGAACAGCGAGGAAGACGTGCGCATCGAGCACACGAAGCAAGGCGATTTGGGCTGGTTCTATGCGACCATCTTCGGAGCACCCGGCTTGGTCTTGGCCGCCGGCGTGATGATTAGCCGCCGTTCGCGCGGCCGTGGAGGCAAGCGATGAAGGGCATACTGACGCACGTGGCCGTGCTCGCCGTCGCGAGCGCGATGGCATTCAGCATCTGGACGCGCGAAGAAAAGCCCGAGCAGGAGAAGGCGGACCTGGTCGAGGTCTGGAGCGCGCCGGTCGAATCGGTCGAGTCGATCGCCTTCGATGGCAAGCAACGCAAGGTCAAGATCCAACCGCGAAAAGACGGCGTGGGTCGTTGGTACGTCGTCAACCTCGACAAGGAGACGCCGACGCCACCCGCTGCCCACCCAGCGCCAGACGGCGGAGCGCCGCCGCCGACGGAGCCGCCGAAGCATGAGGTCTCGACGTTCTTGGCGGCCAAGGCCGGCGATGAGTTCGTCAAGAAGCTTTCGACGCTCAAGGCTGTGCGTTCGCTCGGTAAGCTCGATCCCGCGAAGGCTGCGGACTACGGCTTCGATAAGCCGGAAGGCACCCTCAAGGTGAAACTCGGCGGCAAAGAGCAAGTGCTGTTGATCGGTGGCCAAACCCCGGGTGGCAGCGAGCGCTACGCCAAGCAAGCGAGCACCGGCGAGGTGTTCGCCATCGAAGGCGACTTGGTGCAAAGCCTGTCGTTCGCAGAGTCGCGCTTGATGGAGCGCGAGCTTCACGCCTTCCCGAACGACGAGATCAAGCGCATTCGAATCTCCAAAGGCCAGAAATCCCGAGAAATCGTGCGCGTGGCTGAGAAGAAGGACGCCTGGGCGGACGCAGCGACGCCGACGAAGCCAGACGAAACAGTCGTCAATTGGATGACCAAGCTCGAGCGTGTTCGCACGCTCGAGTTCGTCGAGAAGCCAGCGACGCCGCCCGGACCAGAACAAGCGGTGGTGCGAATCGACTATTTCGCGGGCAGCAAGAACCTCGGGTTTCTCGAAGTCTACAAGCTGGCGGGAGCCAAGGGCCCCGAGTACCTGGCGCGCAGCGAATACACGCGCTGGTACGTCAAAGTCGTCGCGAGCGCGGCGGAACAGCTCGATCAAGATCTCGGCGCTCTCTTGAAGTAGACGGCGATGCCACTCATCGATCTCCCCCTTGCCGAGCTCGCGAGCTACCGTGGGCGCAATCCCCGCCCGCACGACTTCGACACTTATTGGGAGCGGGCCCTCGCAGAAATGCGCGGCGTCGACCCACAATTAGAGCTCGTTCCGGCAAAAGTCGAGACCGCCTTCGCCGAGTGTTTTCATCTCTACTTCACCGGCGTTGGCGGGGCTCGCGTGCACGCCAAGTATCTACGCCCGCGAAGCCCGAGGCCCCCAGGGCCAGCGTTACTCGAGTTCCACGGCTACAGCGGGAACAGCGGCGACTTCGCGCACAAGTTCGGCTGGGTTGCGCAAGGCTTCGCGGTAGCGTCGCTCGATTGCCGCGGGCAGGGTGGCCTCAGCGAGGACCTGGGCGGTGTGCGCGGCACCACCCAGTCCGGTCACATCATTCGAGGGCTCTTCGACGGCCCCGAGGCGCTGCTCTATCGTCAGATCTTCCTCGACACAGCGCAGCTGGCACGGATCGTCATGAGCTTCGACGAAGTCGACGCCAGTCGCGTGGCTGCGCGTGGAGCGTCTCAGGGCGGCGCGCTCACTTTGGCCTGTGCCGCGCTCGAGCCGCGGGTGCGGCGCATCAGCCCGGTCTACCCATTTCTGTCGGATTACCAGCGAGTCTGGGAGATGGATCTCGCCAAGGATGCCTACCAAGAGCTGCGCACTTTCTTTCGCCATCATGACCCGACGCATGAGCGCGTCGGCGAGTGGTTCACGCGGCTTGGCTACATCGATGTGCAACATCTCGCGTCCCGGATTCGTGCGGATGTCCTGATGGCGATCGGCTTGATGGACACGGTGTGCCCGCCGTCGAGCCAGTTTGCGGCCTTCAACAAGATCGAAAGCCCGAAAGAGCACGTGATTTTTCCGGACTTCGCCCATGAACAACTGCCGGGCTGGGCGGATCGCGAGTGGGCGTTTTTGTCGACGCTCTGAGCTTCGAGTACCCGGCGCCGCTGCGACAGGCGCAAACTTCGCGTCACAATCCTGTCCGCTGATCGAGCACAGGCTGGGCTCTCGATCAGCGGCGGCGGAGTGGGCTTACGGCGTGGTGACGGCCTTGATGGCGGCCAGCACGTGTGCGCTCGTGAAGCAGGCGTTCGGGACCCAGCCGACATTTAGCATGCTGTTCGCCGCGACCGGCGACAGGTAGCCTGCGAGGGCGCCGACTTGGCTGGTCGTGGACGCCTGCAGCGTGATGGTCTGGCCCGAGCTCGCGGTCCCACTGGCGAACGGGCCATACATGCCGACCAGACTGTACACGAAGTCCCCATCCGCCACGGTAGCAATGGTGTCGCGTGGCAGATCGGACCCGCCGCAGTCGCCGTGCGCTTTGGAGAACGAGGCATCCACGAAGGTCGTGGCTTGCTGCACGTTCTTGAGCTCGACGACATTGGCGATCATCCCGAACGTGTTGGAGGCGTTGCCCGGACTCAGCACGACCGCGTTGGTCGTGCCCGCGGCCGCCGGCAACAATGCGTCGGCGATGGCGTAGATCCCGCCCCAGGCCTGATTCGTGGTCTGCACCTCCTGAATCAAGGTCATGGCCTGCGTGCCGTACATGACGGACGACGGCTTGCCGGCGCCCGAATTGCCGCGTCCTGCCACGCCCACCAGAACCGCGCGATAATTCTTCACGCCCGCGGTCGTGCTGCCGTTGACCAGCGTATGCATGAGGGTGAGCGTGACGCCTGACGCGACCGATCCGGTCAGGTTCGAGTTGACAACCGCCACGTCGAGGTGGGCCTTGCAGCCGCTGTTGACGCAGAAAAGCGTGCCGCCCGTGCACTTGGTGGCGCAATTGCCGCAGGCTTGCGGATCGCTCGTGACGTCGTGCTCACAGCCATCGGTCAGGTTGGTGTTGCAGTCTCCATAGCCGGCGGCGCAGGCGATCGAACAGGTGCTGTTTGCGCACGACGCCGTGCCGTGATTTGCGCTGCAGGTCACGTTGCACCCGCCGCAGTTCGTGATGTCGCTGCTCACTGGGCGCTCACAGCCATCGCTCTGAGTCCCGTTGCAATTGGCCCAACCGCTGGCGCAGGTTCCGATTTGGCAACTAGCGCTGACGCATTGTTGCGTGGCCGTGTGCGCCAAATTGCACACCACATTGCAGTCGCCGCAGTTACTGGGGGTGGTGATGTCGGTTTCGCAGCCATCGGACGGGTTGGCGTTGCAGCTCTTGAAGCCGGTGGCGCACTTGGGCGAGCAAATGGCGCTGGGGACGGTGCCGGTGCACAGGTTCTCCAAGACGTGTGCGTTCACCGTTTGGCAGCTATCGCCGCACATCGAGCAGTTACTTTGGCTGCCGAGCTGAGTTTCGCAGCCGTCGAGCGCCGCGCTGCAATCTGCGTAACCGCTGTCGCACCCGCCCTGAACGCAGCTCCCCGTGGCGCATGACTCGGCGGCATGCGGCTTGTCGCAGAGTCCGCCACAGGTGCCGCAATTGGTGAGCGTGTTGAGTCGCGTTTCGCAGCCGTTCGTCGAGGCGCCGCCGTCGTGGTCGCAATCGCCGTAGCCCGCTGCGCAGGTCGTGATTTGGCAGGCCCCCGTGCTGCAGCTGGTGGTCGCGTTGGGTCGCGAACAGGTGCCCGTGCAACTGCCGCAATGAGTGGGGGAGTTTAGCGGAGTTTCGCAGCCGTTAGCCGGGTTGCCATCGCAGTCGTCGAAGCCGATCGCACACTTCGGGGCGCAGCCCGTCGCGCCGCAGCTCGTCGTGCCATTGGCATTCGTGCAAGACTCGCCGCATTTGGTGCAGTTCTGCGTGAGACCGAGTTGAGTCTCGCAGCCGGGGGCCGCGGTGCAGTCTGCCCAGCCGGCGTCGCACGCCCCCATGATGCAAGCCTTGTTCGCGCAGCTCGCGGCCGCGTGGGGGAAGTAGCAGCTGGTGCCGCAATCGCCGCAGTGCTTCACGTCGGAGCTGGTGTTCGTTTCACAGCCGTTGCCCCCGGGCGTCCCGAAATCCCCATTGCAATCCGCAAGCGGCGCGATGCAATTCGAGGTCACGCACGCGCTCTCCACGCAGGCCACGGATCCGGTGGGGGGTGCCACGCAGACGTTCCCGCAGGTACTGCAGTTTCGTGTGGCGGACGTGGTGTCGACCTCGCAGCCATCCTCTAGGCTCTTGTTGCAGTCGGCGCGGCCCGGCTTGCACATGATCTGACAGGCGCCGCCGGTGCACGAGGGAGTGCCGCCATTTTCGTTGCAGACGTTGCCACACTTGCCGCAAGCGGTGACCGAAGAGAGGTCAGCCTCGCAGCCGTTCTCCTGCTTGCCGTCGCAGTCGTCGAAGCCGGGCTTGCACGTCCCCGTGCAGACCCCTTGTTCGCAGCTGGCAACGCCATTTTCGAATTTGCAGGCCTGACCGCAGGCGCCACAGTCGGTCAGCGTGGCGTGGATGTCGGTTTCACAGCCATTCTCCGGTTTGCCGTCGCAGTCGTCGAAGCCTTGATCGCAGGTCGGCTTGCAGGCCCCATCCTGACAGACGCTGCGGCCGTTCTCGTTGGTACAGCTGACGCCACACGCGCCGCAGTTGTCGAGGTCTCGGGTCAGGTCGACTTCACAGCCCGTTTCGGCGCGCCCGTCGCAGTCGTCGAAGTTCTCATTGCAGACGATGCTGCAGCCGGTGTCCGTGCACGCCGGCTGCCCATTGATCGCGCTGCACGAGTTTCCGCAGCTGCCGCAGTTTTCGACGCTCTGCAGGTTGGTCTCGCAGCCATTCGATTGCACGTGATCGCAATCTGCGAGAGGTGCTTTGCAGTCGAGCGGCGAGCAGGTGCCGCCGTTACAATACTCGAGCATGCAATCAAGCTGGCAGCTCCCACAGTGCTTTTGGTCGCTGTTGAGATTGGTCTCGCAGCCGTTGTTGGTTTTGCCGTCGCAGTCGGCGAAGCCGGGAGCGCAAGCGCTGCCCGGGCCACACTTGCCGTTGATACAGTCCTCACCGTCGGCGCAGACTTTGTCGCAGCTGCCGCAATGCAAAGGGTCGCTGTCGAGCTTGGAGCAGGATCCGGTGCAGCACTCGAGCCCCGTTTGGCAGGTCGCGCTCGTCATGCAAGCAGAAATGCACTCGCCGTCTTGGCAACCGGTTCCGCTCGGGCAATCCGCGTCTGCCGCGCAGGTATGACAATGATGCGTGGCGAGATCGCAGGTGAGGCCGTTCGGGCAGGCGCCATCGGAGCCGCAGCCGACGGCGCAGCGGTTCAAGTTACAGAACAGTCCGGCGCCGCAGCTCGACGAGACGCCGTCGGTCGAGATGCACTCGACGCAGTGCCCGGAGTTAGTGTCGCATAGCTTGGTGGAAGGATATTTCGCGCACTCGCCGTCGTTCGCGCAGCGCGGACGGGTCACATCGGGGCCAGCGTCGGGCAGCGACTGATCGACGAAGCGGTAGTCGGGGATCCCGCACGCAGCCGGGAGACCGGAGCACATAAGACCACACAGGACCGCGCGGATCGCCCAGCCGCGGCGGGAAGTGACTGCCATTCGCACACATTACAACAACACGAGGGAGAGAGCCGCCGGAAAGGCGTCCTCAAATCGAGCGTCGAATGGCCGTTCAAATGGAGTATGAGTCGACCGCGTCCGAGAGCCCTCTGCCGAGGCGCCATCACCTTTGGGCTCGCTACCGCATGGGCTTGTCTCAGCGCGTTACCGGCGCTCGCCGGCGGCGGCACCCCAATCAGTGTCCAAACCTGCAATACACGCTGCCAGACGGTTCAAACGGATTGCGTTCTTCACTGCGACGGAGATATTCCGTGCATAAAGGACTGCCAGAGCGTCGCTGATTCGTGCGTCGAGCGCTGTCAGGGCCCGGTCAAAGTCACTCCCTGAACGAAGCGAGCCTGCCTCGGCGGCCTCCCGGTTACGTCGCGAGGCGCTACTTCCCGGGGCCGACGGGGCCGTGAGCGGTGCCCCCATCGTGAAGCTTCGCACCCCCGTAAGGCTCGACCACTGGCAAATCTCGCACCTTAGCGTCCAAAAGGCCGCGCATGTGCGCGAGTTCATCCTTGTTCTGCTTCGCCAAATCGCTGAGTTCCCCAGGATCGTGCGCGATGTCGTAAAGCTGGTACTGCGAGTGACCGAAGTCGATGATCTTGTAGTCACCCGCGATGAGCGCACGGCGGAATGGATTGTGGCTGTCCTCGGTGAGCTCGATCAGGATCGGCTCGTGCGACTCAGGGGGTTGCCCTCGCAGCTCTGAAACCAGGGATTTCCCGGGAAGGTCGGCGGGCAGCGAGCGACCCATCAATTCCAAGATCGTAGGCGCGATATCGATGTGCGATCGGCGCTGATCGATTCTGCGTGGCTGAATTCCGGGTCCCGAGATCAGGAGCGGGACGTGGGTCAGCACATCCCAGACCTCGAAGGCGTGCTTATACATGCCGTGTTCACCGAAGGCCTCGCCATGGTCGGCGCTCACGATCAAAACCGTGTTCTTCCACCAGGGCTGGGTCTTCGCCCAGTCGAGCAGCTTACCGACCCAGAGATCGGTGTAGAACACCTCCGAGTCGTAACGGTCTCGACCCTTGTTGCCGAAATCGGGCGACTCCTTGTGACGGTTATACTGGTCGTGGGGGTCCATGTAGTGAGCCCACGCGAAGAACTGCCGCCCGCTGTTCTTCTGGTCGCCGAGAAGCTCCATGCCGAGCGCGGTCATCTTGTCGCTGGTCACGTTGTTGTCGGTTTCGGCATCGAAAGTGATGCCCGGGACGAGACGCCACTCATCGAAGCCTTGTTCGATGCCCTTGCCCTTTCCGAAGTAGAGATGGGCGTGAAACCCGATCGTGCGAACCCCCTGCGCCGCCAGCGTTTCCGCCAGAAACGTGTTGGCCGCGGAGTATTTGGCGAAGAACAGCCCGTCTCGGTAGAGCGTCGACGGGTAGTGACCCGAGACCAACGCCGCCACGCTCTTCGCGGTGTAGCTCGAGGCGCTATACGCATTGGGGTACACCACCGAATGCTCGGCTAACTGGCTCAGATTCGGCGCGATGCTGCGCGCGTAGCCAGCCCACGGCATGTCCTGGCGCAGGCTGTCGATGGTGAGCAAGAAGACATTGAGCGGCGCCTCCGGCGTTCGGCTGGCAGGTGCGCTGCTCGCAGAGGCCACGGCGGAGGGCGGGGTGCTCACTGACGGGGCGGACAGCGACGGACTCGCCGCTGCCGACGGCTTATCCGGATTCGCACCCTTACTGCAGCCGAGCGCGCCGCAAACCGACAACCCGAGCGCCAAGGCAAAGTCGAGATCTCTCATTGTAGGTTCTGTTGGGGCTTTAGCGGGTCAAGGCCGCGGGTTCGCGGACCTTGACCGCTCTCGTTCCAATCGACTGCCACGCCGAGCGCCACAGGGCCGTCGCTGGTTTCCACGAGCAAGTGGCGCGGTGCGAAGCGAGGGTGCGTTACCGTGTGCAGAGCCAGCAGCTTGGCCGCCGGGATGTCGAGCACGACTCGCGAACGGCCGAAGAGGACCTTTGCCATGCGCAGCCCATGAGGGCCGACATCGACGCGAACACGTAGCGACAACAGCACGGCTCCCACGACGAGCGCGAGTGCGACGCTCGCGAGCGGTAGCAGCGCGCTCAACAGCGACACCTCGGATTCGGCCCGAATCGACCACAGAAAGACGACGAGGATGAAGATCGCCCCGCCTTGCGCGGCGCGGGCGGCGCGTTTCTGTGCCGGCCAGAGCGAGCCGCTGATGACGCGCGCCGTGAGTTCTTCAGGGTGCGCCGCCGGGCCAGCCCAGTCCGGGGCCTGAAAGCGAACCCCAGTGGCCTCCGCCACGCGCCGCGCGTCGGCGAGGACAACGGCTGGATCATCGTGTTCCAGCAGCACAAGCGAGGTCATGCGCTCCGCGAGCACCACGCGATACGGGTCGTCGCGCTCGAGCGGCTCCTCCCAGCGCAGCACCGCGTTCGGGGGGAAACTGACCGTCGCCTTGCGGGGCCGAGCGAGCGCCGTGAGAACGGTGAGCACTCCCAAGAGTCCGAGGGCCACGACCGGCCGGCCCCAGGGCGAGGTGGGTGCGTAGACCCAGGCCAAGGCCCCAATTGTCGTTAGCGGAACGGCCGCGAGGAAAGCCGCTGCGGCTGACGACTGTCGAATCAGCGTCGCGCTGCCGTTCGGATGGATTCTAGCGAGCTTTCGCACGAGGGCTGCTCAGTACAACGAAGCGGGACACCATACTAGAGCTCCGAATGTGCGGAGCCTCGCGCGGCCAAGATGCGGTAAGTGCTCAAACCCTTGCACATCTGCAAAGGCGGATGTTTCAAATGTGAAATGTGGGTTTCGGTTGGGTTACACTAACTATGCAGAGCCATTGCGAGGGCCGGCTGGCTCGATAGGTGCACTAAGCGTCGGCTAGCGGCAGCCCAAGGTGTCCCCCCCCTCCGCCTGGGCTGCCGCTCGCTTTTTGTGCCTGTTCGTCGCGGTGTCGCAGCGCTGACGGCGCGGATGAAGAGCGGGGCGTTGCAGGAACTTGGGCATCGGGCGCGCGCTTCGCTAAGAACAGCCCCATGCGCTCCTGCGCCGCTTGTTGGACCTTGAGCGGCCTCCTGGCCTGCAGCCACTCCCACGACGATCCGGTACTTAGCCATCAGCTCCCGGTCGGCACGACTGCGAGCGCGGCCGCGACCGCGCAGACCCCAGCGGCGCCCGTGACGCTTGGGGGCGCGGCAAACCCGATCCAAACCACTGCTCCGGGCGACCGACCACACCTCTTCGCGCGCGTAGCCCGAGCTTGGATCGCGAGTGAGCCCCGCTTGTCGGCTCCCAAGCTGGGCTACCTGAGGGCCGGATCATCGGTCCCGTTTTCAGGGCCTCCGCTGGTCGGGGAGGGCTGCGCCGAGGGCTGGCTCCGCATCGAACCCGCTGGGTTTGTGTGCCGCGGGTCAGTCGCCTTCGACGCCTCGGATCTCGTGGTGGCGGCGACGCTGGGTGGGGCTCCCCAGTTCGCGCGACGATTGCCGTACATCTATGGGACGGTTCGCAAACCAGGCCCGGTGTACGCCCGATTGCCGACTTCGGAGGAGGCCTCGCAGCGCGAAGCCGGGCTCGATGAGCGCATGCAAGCCTGGCTCGATGCGCCCGGGGAAACTGGGGCCGGGTACGCTCAGAGCCTATGGCT
>JAEUAF010000038.1 GCA_019695485.1 Sorangium sp. | reverse complement strand
GGCGTGAGTGACAGCGAAGTGCAGGTGTTGGGGACCGCCGCCGGAATCGTGGTCAGCCCCGTGGGGCTATTCGTGAAATTGGTGCCGGCATCGAAGCCGCTCGGCGTGTCTTGGTAATTCACGCACGCGGGGTCACAGGGGTTGTTGGTGCACGCGGTCGCACTGCCCGACAGACCCAACGTGTGCGCGCCTTGGGCGGACGCCAAGGTGACGCTCTCCGCGACGAACTGGTCGCCCACGCACGCGCTCCACGCACCGCCGACGCACGTGCGCACGCCCCGCGAGCACGAGACATAGTTGCCGCTGCGGCGTGACACCTCGCCGCAATCGACCGTGCTGCCCTCGCCCTCGCACGCGCACCCGGTCTGCGGCGTGGCGCAGCTACCCGTGCTGATTGTCGAATCACCAACGGAGGGAAGCGAGGTGTCGCCTTGCGCGTCCCCGATAGCCACGGCAGTTTTGCGCTCGCTGCTGCAGGCTAGTGCGAGCAATGAGCAGACGGCGCAGGCGACGCAAAGATACGAGGCAGCGCGAATTCCAGAAGGGGTCTTGGCAAATAAGGGCACGGTAAGTTGAATTGTTGCCGCGAATTGCGCATAAGTCCGCTCTGATTTTGGGGTGTCTTGCGGAGGGCGACGGGGCGCGTCTGAGGGAGTCTGTGCGCCCGCGTGGGGGCAACAGCACCAGCTTGCACACCCTGGAGGATTAGTTGCGCGCCGCGGCTGACGCCGCGAACGGGGGCGGTTTTCGTGCGGATCCATCGAGTCTTGATCGCGTCTGGCGACGACTCGATGGAAGTCGCGCATCCCTGATCGAGCAGCATGCGCCGGGTGTCGTGCAAGCGCGCCAGAACTCCCACACATTTTCTGGCGTTGCGTCGCAAGTGTGCCTGGGACGCGACCTGCCGCCAAACGGCCGCTAAGCGTATTCAGTCGCGTGCCCGGGGCAGAAGCGTTTTAGCGCACGCTGAGTGCTATTCCCACGCCTCGCACGAGCTCCGCTTCTTCGTCCAGATCGGCCCGAGTGAGCGGTCGCTCCTCGAGCCAGCCAGTTGGGAAGATCAAAGAGAGGTTCGTCTTGTCGGCGGTCACGCGGATCGTGGGCAGCGGCTCGGCGCTTCGGCTGTGGTGGAGCCGCACCGATAGTCGCAGCAAGAGGCCGAGATAGAACGCGGACTTGCGGCGCGCCTTGGGCAAGCGCGCGAACAGCTCGCGCGACATACGACGTCGATGGGCGCGCACCACCGCCGCCAACAGCAACTGTTCGTCTCGCGCGAAGCCTGGCATGTCGGCGTGCTCGAGGATGTAGGCGCTGTGCTTGTGATAGCCGGCGTAGGCGATGCTAAGGCCAATTTCGTGCACGCTGGCTGCGGATTCGAGAACCGCCGGATCGAGGTTGGGATCGAGCTCGAGATCGACGCACACCTCGCGAAACAGCGCTACGGCCGTCTCGGCGACTCGCGCTGCCTGTGCCTTATCGACTTTGTAGCGCTCCGCGAAGGTGCGAATCGTGCGCTCTTTCACGTCCTCGTGAGTGACGCGACCCAGTAGCTCGTAGACGATGCCCTCACGCAGCGCCCCAGTCGAGGTCAACATGCGATCGATGCCCAACGACTCGAAGGTCGCCTTCAAGATCGCGACACCACCCGGGAACACTGGGACGCGGTCGGCCTCCAGACCACGCAAGCTGATCTTCGTGACATGGCCCTGCACGAGCAGCTCTTGCTTGATGCGCTTGAGACCCTCGAGCGTGATTGAATCGGCCCATTTGTTGGCGCGCAGCACCTCCTGCACGGCGAGCGCGGTGCCGGAGCAGCCGGTGGCGCGCTGCCAGCCCAGCTTTCGATACTGTTCGCGAATCGACGTGAGCTCGAGCGCGGCGGCGATCTCCGCGCGTCGAAAGTTTTCGCGCGACACGACACCGCCTGGGAAAAAGCGGTTCGTGAATGCAACGGACCCCATGTAGAGACTATCGAGCACTTGGGTTTCGAAGCGCTCTCCGATCACGAACTCGGTGCTGCCGCCGCCCACGTCGACGACCAAGTGTCGCCCGGGTTCGTCGGCCACGGAGTGCGAGACGCAGAGGTAAATCAAGCGTGCCTCCTCGTGTCCGGAGATGATTTCGATCGGGTGACCGAGCGCGACTTCGGCCCGCTCCAGAAACTCCGTCCCGTTCTTGGCTTGACGCAGCGTGTTGGTGCCCACGGCCCACACCGAGCTGTGAGGCCACCCCGCCACCCGCTGCCCGAAGCGCTGCAAGACGCCGAGCGCCCGCTCGGCCACCTCCCCGGAAAGTCGCCTCTGCTCGTCGAGCCCTGTCGCCAGGCGCACGGTCTCGCGCAAGCGGTCCAGCACGTGGACACGGCCGTCGGCCTCCAAGCGCGCAACAATCATGTGGAAACTGTTGGAGCCGAGGTCGACGCCCGCGACGACGCGTTCGCGTTGGTCGTTCACTTTTTCCTCATACTCCAGCTCGCCGGGCCCGGCGAGCGCCACGGGGAAGTTTCGCGGGGAGGTTCGGGTATACTGGAGCCTCGAGGACCGCATGGGGAACCAGCAAAATCCGAGTGTCGCACGAACTATCGCTCGGCGCGGGCTGCTCGTTTCGGGGGCGGCTCTGCTGCTCGCACCGCGATCGGCATTCGCCAAAGAGTGCGTCGGCGTAAGCCTGCCGCCCGAGCTGACTCTCGAGGGCAAGGTGCTCGTGCTGAACGGGATGGGCGTGCGTGAGGCCACCATCTTCAACGTGAATGTTTACGTGGCGGGGCTGTACGTCGAGACGCGCAGCGCCGACGGCGAGCGCATCGCGACCGCGCAGGAGCTCAAGCGCATGCAACTCGTGTTGCTGCGCGACGTGAGCCGCGCCGATATGACCGACGCGATTCGCGAGGGCTTCAAGAAAGTCACGGGGGACGATTTTCCAAAGCTCGAAGCGCGCGTCGAGAAGATGAAGGCGCTGATCCCAGAGTTGAAAAAACGCGATCGCATCGCGTTCACTTATCGGCCAGGGAAGGGGCTCGAGATCAGTTCGTCCGGTCGCTCGGGCGTGATCGAAGGCGCGGACTTCGCTCGAGCCCTGTTTCTCATATGGCTCGGCGCGCGCCCGCCCAACGCGGGCTTGAAGCGCGGCCTGCTCGGCGGTGAGTGCAGCGGGTGACGAACGCGTTCGCTGGTCCGCGAACGCTACGACTAGCCCGCCCCGCC
>JAEUAF010000011.1 GCA_019695485.1 Sorangium sp. | reverse complement strand
CTTTCCGCTGCCAGCGCCCCCCGTAGTACCGCCAGCGCTGCCATCGGCACCCCCGTTCGCACTGCCACCGCTGTTCGCGGCGCTGCGGTCGCTGTCGCTGCAAGCTGGTAAAAGGAACAGAACCACGAGCCACGCCACGTGCAGCGCAAACCGGAAAAATCGGGTCTTCATCGCGAGCTCCAGCTGTCTTCGCGCAGGGCAGGCGTGGCGGGTGAAGGCCGCTCAATCGACGCCGGCTGCGGCGTCTCGGTTCCCACGGTCCGATTTGGTTAACAATATTTAGTTACTGGGGCCGGACTCCGGGACAGGGTCCGCGCTCAGTGCGCGCGGCAGCTGACGTGCGCGAGGGCCTGCGTCGACAACAGGGGCGCGACATAGAACGAGTAGGTTCCACCGGGCTCGCCCGCGTCCCGCGCTTCGGGGCAGGGGAAGGAGAGCGTGGTCGCTCTGCTCCCGACCGCACCAGTTGCCAACGCTTCGCGATACATGCAGGGGATTGCGCCGAGCTGCTCACTGTTGTCGCAGACGCGCAGAACCTGGGCTGCTGCACCCCGATCCACCGTGCAAGTCAGGTGTACGGTCGTGCCCGGCGTGCAGGCGACGTGCTCTTCTTGCTCGTGAAATCCGCAATCCCTGAGTGGACCCTGCTGGTCGCGCGTGCATGCGGACGTCGTGAGCCCGCCTTCCGCCAATAGCGTCACCGGCTTCGTGCCCACGTTGTTCGACTCGAATCCGGCGGCGAAGTCACACACGGGCCGGTCCACGGGTGCGCCGCTCTCGGTGACGAATGTGGTCGGTTCGTAGACAGGCGCGCCGTTGGCGTCGAGTACAGGCGTTCCCTCACAGATGAAATGGTCCGGATTGACCTGAAAACGCAGGTTGCTCGTGAGCCCGGTCTTGGGAATGTCGATGTCCGTCACGTCGATCCAATTGCATTCGACACCCGCGATGTAAGTGTCGCCCCAGCCTGCGGCAACGCCCTGATTCGAGCAGCCAAACTCGTGGACGAGCGGGGTTTGCTCGTTGTTGTAGTAACGATCGGTGGATTCAACGCAAAAGGCACGCTTGTCGCCCGGCGCCAAGCCGTAGCTGAAATCGCCGTAGTGCCGAAAATGGAAGTGTTGGTGGCACTCGCTGAACTCGAACATGTTGTGTTGGCGCGGCGGACTGCTCTCGTCCGTACTGCCCACGCTGAGCGGCGCCGCGCCCGTGTTCTTGATGCTCGCATCGAAAAGCAGAAGTCGGCGCCAGCCTGAACCGCCCACGCACTGTTCGGTGATCGCGCACGAGTCGGACGGGATGTAGCGGTACTCGACCCAATTGTTCTGAAGCTTGTCAGCCAACACCGCGAGGTCCGGCAGATCGGGATGAGTGAACGTACCGACGCGCGAGGCCTTCGCGCGCGCTGCCGTATACGGGATGCGCTCGAGTCGCAGATTGGTATCCACGCGACCGACGTGGTTCGCCAACGCGTCGAGGCAGGATTCCGTCGGCAATTCGGTGTAGTGGCAGCTGCCCGTGTCTGCCGTTTCGACGTCGCATTCCTGGTCGAACATTTGCGCGACGTTCTCGGACTCCGCCGTGCCGAGCGGGTAGCCGTCTTCGTCGACGCACGCGTAGCCCGTGCGCTGGAACAAGAACTCCGGGTCGAGGGGCAGATTGAACGGCTCCTTCCAGACTCCGCCGACGCGCCGCAGCCTGGGCTCGGCTGCGCCGGGTGAAGCCGCGTCGGTGACGATCGTGCTGTGGAAAACATAGCCAATCTCGACGGCGTCGTGGCCATCCGTCGTGGTGATGCGTCGCGCTTTGCCTTGCAGCTCGACGTTCCAAACCTCCTCCGGCGGGAGCGCCAGCATTTGGCGATGCTCGGAGTCATCGTAGTAGAAATTTCTGTAAGTCAGACGGTACGTCGTGTGCGCGAGTTGGCGCTTGGCACGCGCTACCCAAAACGTGGCTGGCTTTTCCAGATAGTAGCGCGCTGCCGCAGCGCGTTCTGGGCCCGGGATCTCATCGAGCACGACGCCGACGCGACTTCTGAGCTCGGCATCGACCAGCGCGCCAGGAGCGCGGAGTGCTTCTTCGGCGGAGCCGGGCGTCAGGTCGGGACCGCCCGCGTCCGATGCACCACCAGCGCAAGCGAGTCCGACCAACGGCACCGCTGCCAGCGCCGTGAGTGACGCTCGCAGCGTTCGGTTTCGTTTCGACCTGGCCTGCGTCGCCCCCGGATGTCGAATCATGTGCATGGTTCGCGCAGCCTAACCGATTTCGACTGCTCCTTCGCGCAACAAAGCGTGTCTTCACGTCGGTCGGTCGGGAGGGGTCGATCTCGCTCGTGTGGATCGACAGAGCTCGCGGCGCAGCGCGCGGCGGAAACAGTCGCGCGCGCGACGTAGCTGTGACGCCACCGTGCCAACGGGGGTTCCGCCATGTTTCGCGATCTGGACCACGGATAGTCCTTCGAGCTCGTGCGAAACCAACACACGCTGTAGCTTGGGGGCCAGGCTGTTTAGCGCGCGCCCCAGCAATTCCCGCTCGCGCTTGCGATCGAGCAAGGCATCCGCGCTCGGAGCCGGGTCCGCGAAGTGGAGCCCCTCGTCCGGGTCGAGGTCTCGCCGGACTCGCGCGCGTCGACAATTGGCGGCCACGCCGACGCTGACTCCGAGCACGTAGCTGCGTTCACAGCCAGGCCTAATATCGCGAACCTTCCGCGCCACAATCAAGAAGACTTCCTGCGCCGCATCGTCGACACGTGCATCGTCGACGCCCAGTCGTTTCAAGTTGCGGCACACGAGCGGGCGATAGTTGCCGACCATGCCGGTCAAGCGGGCACGCCACTCGCCCACGCTCGCGGGGCCGAGCGGGCCATCGTCGTTCGAAGTCGTCGCGTCCATCCGTGATCCTCCGTGTCTACGCTGCGTTTGCCGGCGGTGCGCGCGGCCCCTGGCCGGGACAAAGTGCTAAATTCGCGCGCGAAAGCGCGTGCAAACCGGGTTGCGAACGCGCGAGAGCGCCCCTCGCGCCGTCTTCCGTATCGAAAATCAGTACCAGGCGACGCTGGGTAGCGGTCGCTGCGTGGACGCGATGCGAGCGCGTTCGCCGAGTGCAGCGCTGTAGCGGGCGTTGGCCTCTGCGACGAGTTTGCGCAGGCGCTCCTCTGCCCTGGCTCGCTCCGAATTGGGGGCGGAGTCGCCGATGAGCGTCGCTGTGTCCCAACGTTGCCCAGCGTGCTCTCGCGTGAGTTCTTGCGGGTCTCGCTCGCGCTCGGCGGACGAGAACTTGGCGGCCTCTGGCGGCGGCTGAGTTCTCGCGTCCTTGCCTTCGTTCGCGGCAAGCTCCGCGCTGATGATGGAGCGCGAGGGCGTTGCGCTTCCGCGCCGCGT
This sequence comes from Sorangium sp., assembly GCA_019695485.1. Classification (GTDB taxonomy): domain Bacteria; phylum Myxococcota_A; class Polyangia; order Polyangiales; family Polyangiaceae; genus PMG-095. The sequence continues at coordinate 2,290 of JAEUAF010000011.1, read as the reverse complement.
GGCCCCGGTGCGCGCAGCCGTGCGCTGATGGGCGCTTCGATGTTCCATGCTCGTCGGCGAGCGCGGGGTCAGTCGCGGGCAGCTCTGTTCGGGAGCGGCAGCGCTAGTTGGGACCGCGTTGCCTGCTCTCTCCGCGACCGAACTCGCGACGCCGGCGGCGTGCACGCCTTCCGCCACGTCGCCTCGCGGCTCGCGCTCCGAGAGAGTACGCAATTTGACGGCCACGAACGGGAGCACCAACGCGAGACCAACCAGTAGCACCAGGCTCGCCGAGGCCGAACGCGCTTCTCGGTGGCCGCCCCGATAGGCGGCGGAGCGGTCCCGCTTGCGATCGATCGTGCGCTGGATGCGCTCGAAGACGACGGCCTTTTCGCGGGCGCTGGGCGCCTCGCGACGCGCCAAGACGAGCAGCGCATCGAGCTCTGGACTCAGTGTCGGAGCCGCGACCCCGGGCGCGTCAGCCGCGCGATCGAGCTTCGGAGTCAAATAGTCCATCGGTACCTCCAGGACTCTTTCACCAACTCGCGCTCTAGCGCTCGCTTTAGTTCGGTTCGTGCGAGCCGCAAGCGAGAACACACCGTGTTGATGTTGGTCTGCGTGTGCCGAGCAACTTCGCTGAGCGACATCGACTCCAAGTGGCGCAAGATGAATGCTTCCCGCTGGCGGGCCTCGAGCGAGCCGAGGAGTCGCATGAGCCTTTCCCGATCCGCATTGCGGGAGCTTTCCTGTTCGGGATCGGTGCGATTCCGATCGAGGCCGCTGGCCGACAGGGCGTCCCCGAAGCGCGTCAGGCCTTGGAGCAAGCGCCCGCTCCAGCGTCGGCGTTTCCAGGACACGTTTCGTACGATACCGCACAGGTAGGGCCGCACTTCGTCGGCCTCGAGCTCGTCCAAACACTCCGCCAGCGCTTCGAATACGTCCTGGGCCGCGTCCGGCTGCTCGGCGGCAGGTACCCCGGAATAGCGAAGCATGCGCCACACGAAATCCGCGTGTGTGTCGTATGCAATCCGGAACGCATCCTTTCGCATCGTGCTCCCACCCCTTCATTCCCCGCTCGCGTCCGCTTTCGTCACAAAAACAGCAGATTCAGCGCCGGAGCGGGATTTGGGGTACCTCGGCCCGTGGGCCACGGCTTCGTCCACGCTGCTCGATCGTCATTGGGGGGGCGTCGGGCCAGCGACCGCCGTCACTCGAACCCTTGTCAGCGCAGGAGTCTGCGCGAGACTGGCCGGGTCGCCGTGCGCAGTGGAGCGCAGCGGCCGCGAAACGGAGTCGACAAATGAAGGCGTCCATGCGCGCGGGGCTCGAACACGAACTGGTCTACCGCGTTGCCCCCGATAAGACGGTGCCGAACGTGTATGCGGAGGCGGAGCTGTTTCGGACGATGCCTCCGGTTTTCGCGACGGCGTACCTGGTTGGCCTGATCGAGTGGGCGTGTATGCAAGCCATGGCCCCCCATTTGGAAGAAGGCGAGCAGTCCGTCGGCACCGCCATCAACACGTCGCATACGGCGGCCACGCCGCCCGGCTTTGATGTCCGCGTGGCGGTCGTGCTCGAGCGCGTGGAAGGGCGCAGGCTAAGTTTCAGCTTCAAGGCGAGCGATAATGCGGACGCCATCGCGGAAGGAACGCACGAGCGCTTCGTGATCGATCGCGCCCGTTTCCTGCAGCGCGTCGCCGAAAAGGTGAGCGCGGGCATCCGCCAAACGTGAGTCGCCTTCCCGGGCGATGAATCCGCAACGCTCGCAGAAACGCCGACGTCGAGCGGCGCACACTTCCGGCGCGGGCACGGGGAAATGGCCATGGACCGCGCGGCGCGATTTGGCGTAGAGTCTCCGGCGTTCGCGGGGAACGTTTGGAGGTAAGTATGGTCAAGAAACGATTGGGACTCATTTTGTTATTCGTGGGCGTTGTCAGCGCAGGCTCGACAGCCTGCGGAGGTGACGACGACGGTGATGCCAAAGGCGGCGCCACAGGCACCGGCGGGGCCGCACGAGGCGGTGCGACTTCGGGCGGCGCGAACAGCGGCGGCAAGGCTTCCGGGGGCGCAAGCTCAGGCGGCGTGGCCGCGGGTGGTGCCTCCAAAGGAGGCGCGAGCTCCGGAGGCGCGAGCTCCGGAGGTGCAAGTACGGGAGGCACGAGCAGTGGAGGCACCAACTCTGGAGGTGTGAGTTCCGGGGGTGCACATTCGGGTGGCACGGCTTCCGGCGGGCACTCGGCCGCTGGTGTCGGCGGTGTCGGAGGAAATGAACCAGGCGGCAGTGGGCCCGGAGGAATGGGCGGGGAGGGCG